>JAJYHI010000060.1 GCA_021784835.1 bacterium | reverse complement strand
CATAAGAATAGGCACGAATATAACGGAAATGACCGCCGCAAAAACCATAGAAAATGTTTTAGTGTATGCTAACGGCCTGAACAATGCGCCTACCTCGCCCGTCAAAAAGAAAATAGGCAGAAATCCTGCCGCTATAATAATAAGCGAATAAAAAAGCGGCTTGCCCATCTCTTTTGCGGCATCCGCGATGCAGAGTTTCCTTGCTTCTTCTTTGTTTTTTATTTCACCGTAAGGAGATTTTTCGGGCGTATATTCTAAAACCTCCAGATGCGAATGGGAGTTTTCTATCATAACTATAGCGGAATCGGTCATTGCGCCTATTGCAAGCGCTATACCGGAGAGGGACATTATATTGGCGCTTATTCGAAGCATATACATAAGCAAAAATGCCCCGAGAATAGAAAGGGGAATCATTATAACTATAACTAAGGACGACCTTAAATGAAACAGGAAAAGCATAATAACGAAAATGACTATTAAGGCTATCATTATAAGCGTGGTTTTAAGCGTCGAAACGGAAGCGGCGATAAGCGCGCTCTGGTCGTATGTAGTTATTATTTTTGCGCCTTTCGGAAGGGAGTTTTTAAGTTCTTTAAGTTTGTTTTTTACGGCGGCGATTACTTTGAGCGTGTCGGAACCCTGGTCTTTTATGACCGCCCCTCCGAGCATCTGTCCTTTGCCGTTTAAGTCCGATATGGAACGGCTTGAAGCAGGCACTAATTGAACCGTTCCTATGTTTTTGACCAAAACGGGTGCGTGTGTTGCCGCCTCTCCTACGACGATGTTTCGTATCTGGTTTAAATTATGAAGATAACCTTTGACGTAGATTAACCGGCTGACTCCGGACGAAGAGTTTATAACCCTTGCTCCGGTATCGGAGTTGGAAGATTTTATATTATTAATTATTCGGGATAACGACAAATTATAATACTGAAGCGCTTTCGGATTAATAGTAATCTGATACTCTTTATTCCAGCCGCCGTAAGTCGCAACCTGCGCAACTCCAGGCACGGTTTCTAAGGCGTACCTCAGGAAATACTCCTGATAGGAATATAAATCGGCTAAACTCTGATTATGCGCTTTGTCTATTATCGCATACTGGTAAACCCAGTCCACTCCGTTTGCGTAAGGACTTAAAACCGGGGAAACGTCCGGAGGAAGCAGTTTTTTTGCCTGAGAAAGATATGTCAGTATCTGCGCCCTCGCCCATCCTAACGAAGTCCCTCTTTTAAATACTACCGTAACGAAAGACGTGCCGTACATAGAATTTCCCCTTACCTCTTTTACTCTTGGAGCGGAAATAAGCGAAGACTCTATTGGGTATGTTACCTGAAGCTGGACTATGTTCGGCGGCTGTCCCGGCCACGCCGTTTTGATTATAACCTCGGAAGGGGCTATATCTGGAAGGGCGTTAAGCCTTATATTGTAAACGGCATATACCCCGCCGAGCCCCAGAAACAACATAAAAACAAAAACGAGAAACTTATTGTTTATGCAGTAATCTATTATTTTATTTATCATAGGTATTCTCCGATAAAATTTTTAAATTATCGCCTTAAATAACCGCAAAGTCATTCCCGCATACTCTTTGCACCGTTTATAGACGCATGCCGCGAAACCATAATAATTTATATTTATAAGCTGCCGGAATATTGAAATAATTGCAATTTTTATCATTTACATTCCGGGCATTCCCGACATAGAGCCGGCCGTCTGGGACAGATTGGAATCGCTGGACATGAGGAATGTTCCGGATACGACGATTCTTTCGCCGTCTTTTAAGCCGGATATTACCGGATAGTAACCGCCGTATCTTGTCCCTATAACGACATATTCAGGCATAAAATATCCTTTTCCCTTATAAACGAAAACCAGCGGTTTTGTCCCCGTAATAAGAACGGCGGACGTAGGAACCGCAATAGTTTTTTTACTTTTAACCGCAATTTCGGCATTTCCGTACATACCGGGTTTTATTTCGCCGTTTGAATCGTTAAAAACGAGCCTGACCTCGTCAACCCTTTTTTTTACGGCAAGATAAGGATAAATAAACGAAACCCTGCCGTAAAATACCTGTCCGGGATATGCGTTAAATTTCACCTTTACCGTTTCCCCGGTTTTTACGAAAGGCATATCCTTTTCATAGACCCATATATTCATCCATACGCGGTTTAATCCGGCTAACTTATAAAGCGGTTGCCCCGCGTTAAAATAACTGCCGGAAAAGATATATTTTTTCAAAAGGGCGCCGCTTATAGGCGAATAAACGGTAGTATCGGTTAAAACTAATCTTCCGTTCTTTATCGAATTCAGCTGTCCTTTTGTAATGCCGAACTGTTTGAGCCTGAAAATCGAAGAATTTAAAAATGCTTTGGCCTCTTTTATGCCGAAATTGAATCCGGATATTTTTAATTTTTTATAGTTTTTATAGGCAAGCATGAAATCCTTTTCGCTGTTTGTCAACTCAGGGCTGTAAACCGTAAAAAGAGGCTCTCCTTTATAAATGCTCATACCCGGTTTATTTACAAAAAGGTTTTTGACGTAGCCGCCGTATCTTAATGTTACGGTTTTTTCTAAAGGAACGCAGTAGGCAGCCTCGCCTATAGTTTTAATTTTTCTCGTCAATTTTATTAATTTTGCTTTTCCGACTTTTATGCCGTAAAGCTGTCTTTGAATCGTGCTTACCATTACCCCGCCCTTAACCATTTTCATCTTAGGTTTTGGTTTTGCGGCTGCGTCCTTTCCGGCGGAAATATGCTTCCTTCCTGTAAATATGCCGGTATTTTTTAAAAATATAACCGCAACGACGACGCCGAGAACGAAAGCGGATAAAAATATCGATATGTTTTTAGCGTTTTTTAAAATTTTCATTTAATTAACTCCTTAATTTTCTCAATTTCTTTAATTTTTACCGTATTTTCCCCATAACCCGTTCGAGTCGGGATTTGTCCATATAATATTTAGCGTTGTATATATCCCTTTTAAACTCCGAATCGATTAACTTTCTGAAACTGTCTATTAGAGAAAATGCGGACGACCTCCCCGTTCCAAAAGACGATATTTCGGCTTTAAAAAGAAGTTTTGTTTCCGGAACGTACAGGCTTTCGTATAATCTATAATTATTTTCGTTTAAACGCAGGGCTTTCAGATATACGCCGATGTTTTTTATAATTTGCAACTTTTCCCAGCCAAGAGCGTAAATAGAAGAAAGTTTGTCTTTTTCCGCTTTATTTATCAACGGTTTCTGATACGAATTAAAATATACGGGCAGGGATAACCCGACAAAACCCGACAAAACCGGAGCCATCGAATATCTGTCTCCGTAACCGGCTTTGAGGTAAAAATCGGGAAGATACGATTCTTTAGCATAAGCGGTTTCGTAATCGGATTTTTTGACGAGATATTTTAAAGATTTTAATTCCGGATTATATTTATACGCCGTTTTTACATCTTCTTTTTTGCTTAATAGATTTGACGGCAATGCGCCTTTTACCTGCTTCCTTTTCCCTTCCTTTATTTTCGGCAGTACGGCTCTGCGAGATTTAATATACGAAGGCTTGAGTCCCGTTAGTTCGCTCAATAAATAAATTAATTTATCTTTGGCTTTATTAAGAGAAAACAATTCCGATTTCAATCCTGCGTCTTCCAGCATAGTCCTGATATAAGCCGGAGCGGAAGCGGTTCCGGTTCCGTATTTTTGAGAAATATCCTTCATTATCAGATTTAAAAGAAGCCTGTCGTATTTTACCGTGGCAGTCTGCCTTTCTACCAGAGCAAGATTATAATAGGTTTCCTTGACCAGATAAGCTGTATCGATTTTCAAAACCTTTGTTCTTGCTTTAGACGACATATAAGAATACCTATTTATTTGGCTTTTTGTTCCTAGTTTCGAAGGAAAAGGTATCTTCTGGCTTATACTGAAGCCTATATCGCTCATCGAATTGGCTCCGATTCCGGGATTATTAAATCCGTTTGCATCGGTAAGCCCTATACCCGCCAACGGTTCCGGAAGGGCTTTCGCAATAGCAATTTTTTCTTTGAGCCCTTCCGTCTTCAGAATGGATGAAGTTATATTCGGATTTTTCAAGGCATTTTTTATAAGAATGCTAAGCGGTAAAATATTTGCCGTTTTCCCTCTATCCTTTTGATTATTATATCCGTAAGATTTATCGGCCGGATTAATGACGGTAAAAACCGAGACGGTAAAAGCCGTTAGCACCGTTAAAATCATAAAAACCGTAAAAGTTTTTTTCATAACTGAATAACCTCTTAAATTTTTTAACTCGGAATAATTAAATTATAATCATTTTAAATATATATTATAAGCTTCTTAATATACGCGCGGATATAGCATAAGATTATTAACTTTTAGCTTAAACGGCTCCATTCCCGGGAATCCGGAATCCGGTATCTGCATATAACAAGAAAGAGCAAAATATTTTCTAACGCGGGTTCGAAGAACTCCCGGTTAATTAATAAATTTATATTTTATGAATATAATATGCGGTTTGTTTAAGACTTGGCTTAAATCTAATTTAAACTGCCGAAGTATTTTGAGGAGGATGAGTTATATCGGAAGAAAAATGTTTAATATAAAATCGTCTTTTAGGCGAAACTGTTTTAATAATACCGCCGTAATAAAACATGACCGGACGATAGGCGGCGGGTAAATTCTGGCATTCCGCGCAGGTTACGCAAGACTGGAAATTTAACTTATTGGAATGACGCCCTGCGGTTTTTAAAAAGGACGAAGGCGGTTTCGCCTCAGAACGGAACGTCCGCTCAGTATTCATAGACATTCCAACCCTCACGGGGGACATAATCATCGGAATATTAAATATATAACTTATATCGGTGGCGCCTATCAGATAAGACAGGGCTATTGCGGCAAGGGGAAGAAACAAAAAAATCCTATATTTTTTATCAGAAAAGGATTTTTCTTTATTCATGAAACATATCTTATCATTTTATATTGCATAATTGCAAATTTTACCTTGAACCTGCAAAAGATATATCTTTGCCACTTCTCCATAATATTTCTTGGAAAGAAATATTATATCCTTTTTTTCTATTTTGTTTATCTCATCGATAATAATAATCAGAATTATCATTCCGTCTAATTCGATTTTATTTTAAAATAATATCATAATAAATGCAAAATTTATTTATTTAATCTTATCGTTTAATCCTTAATTTTAACATAAAAATCCTTATTCTCCCACTTTTCTGCATCCGTCCAGTAAAACGTAAAAACAATTTCATCGTTTTCCTTTAAAGTTTCCGCCGGCAAATCGGCATAAAAAACTCCAAGCCCGGAACCTTTTGCCTCCGTATCGTTAGCCGTCCGCCATGCGTCGCTCGTCCAGCGAACTATGGCATGGGAAAGCGTTTCGATGCGCAATTTTTTTCCGGCGGGAATTTTATGCAGTTTATGATTAAAGCGCCACTGCATAATATTAGAAACGACTCCGTTCTTAAGATAACGCAAAACGGTCTGGGGAGGCATGTCGAATACCCTTTCTTCGGTAATGGAACGGATAAGTTTTAAATATTCGGCGTGCGCCCATACTAAAGGCATAGCCGAACCGGACGGGCGTCCAAAAAAAAGTCCGCGCTCCGGTATATCTCTGCTATCCCATACTTGTTCGGGAAAAAGACCAATGCCGTCGGCAAAACCTTCCATCGTTTTTAGCAGACGTTTTGCTTCTTCAATATCTCCTAAGGCCACGCTGTAATGTCCCCGCTCGCCGGTAAGGAGAGGCCATAACCGTCCCCTGCCGGTACCGTCGAAAGGTCTGCCGTCTTCATGCTCGCCGTAACCGTCTCCGTTGTATCTATGCCAGCAAGGACCAGACGGCGTTTCCATTTTAAGCATTGTATCCATAACCTTTACCGTATCGACTATCCTTTTATCGTCCGCTCTCCTCAAACCGAAACGGACTAAAGCCAAAGCATCGGTACAAACAACCGAAGATATATGAGGATAACAGGATGCGGGCGGACGGTTTTTAATGCATATAACATCGTCGCCTTCTTCAAAATCGGGCGGGGTAACCCTGACGTAAAAACCTTCTACGCCCGCTTTATCGGCAAGTTCTCCTCCTTTTACGTAAAGCCAGCGGTCTATGCATGAATACCATGAATCCGCCGTTTCCAGCAAATAAGGAGCAAAAACGGATTCGCCGGCTAATTCCGCAAGTTCGGCTCCGATTATAAGGGCGGAAATTTCTGCCGCAATAGTATATAGAGTATAACCGCCGTTTTCTTCCCACCTATCCTGCTGCGTAACAGGACCGTTTTTTACGATATAGGCAAGGGCTTTTTTTACCATGGGCCAAAAACGGTTAATATCGCTTTCTAAAATAGCTGTTTCCCTGCGGGCAAGGTCTAAAAGCAAAACAGGCAGGGCGGTTTCATCCATTTGAATGCCGTTCCAGTATGGAAAACCGTCAATCCACATATTTTGTGGCCAATGACCGTCAGATTCCTGCGTCGATTCAAAATATATAAGCATATTTAAAATTTCAGATTTAATATTTGCGGCAATAAGCCCGCCTGCGGACTGAACCATATCGCGGGGCCAAATAAGATGATAGCCTCCGAGGTCGCCGTCTCCTTTTGAAAAACCCCACGGCACGGCAAGACTTGCAAGAACCGCCCCCGGAATATATTTAGACCGGTGAACCAATATTACCATTGCGCTTATAGAAAAAAGCCCGTGTTTTTCGGCATAAAAAACAGGTTTTTGTTTTTGCCAGAATTCCCGCCACTCGCCGGAATAGGATTCGAGAATTTTCTCAAAACCCTCGTTTATAGAGGCTATCGATTGAAGCGCCGCTTCCGAAGGATTTCGTCCGAATCCAAGCGCCAGCAAAAAAGCGCCGTCTTTGTTAAGTATCATTTCGCCGGTTAAAGCAACGTTGCCGTTTTCAGCCCTTTTATATGCCGACGTAATTTTTCCGTTTTTCTTTAAATCCTGCCAGCCGTCCGAAAAACCGACAAAGCCGACGGAACAATCTTTAAAGCCGCCGTTATTCATAAGACACAAGGAAGTATTGCGGCGTGAAGCAAAAAGCCCCGTTTTTCCTTTAAATTCATCTAACCATGCAGTATTGCCTGCGCCGTGATTGCCTATATGCGATGCGGTAATTGCGTAAAGCCTGTAATTGCCTGGTTTTAACGGAATAAATTTTCCCCTTATCAGAACTACCGACCTTTTAGGGTCGGCGATAATATCCTTTTCGATGCGATAATATCCTTTTTCGCAGACGCTCTCAATGTGATATGCCGGTATCCCCGTATAAATGAGGGAAGGGGAATGTTTAGCATGCCTTTTTTCTTCCGAAAAAAAACCGTCGTCCGCCGTTACCACAAAACCAAGGTCTCGGATTGCCGCCTCGTCTTCTCTCGGCGAATAGACTTCATTCAGAATACCGTGAGACATTGTGAACCAGACCGAACTTCCGTTAAAAGCCGTTCCTACGCCGCTTTTATTGGCTCCCGTCCACCTGCCCGGTATTCCTGGCCATCCTGGAGCAAAAGATTCATTATCCATTTTGTTTACACCCTTTAAAATATTGCGTTGAATCAAATAATGCTTAAACGCAAAATTTATTTTAATTAAATTCGGTATATTGATTTATATTTTATTATTAAAATCAGTGTTAACCGCCATGCGTGAAATTAGAATAATCAATCATTGCGCCGTCGGCAAATATAGTACTGCCGGTAATGTACGAGGCTAAATCTGATACCAGGAATGTTGCAACATCGGCAATTTCATCCGGCTGACCCATTCTGCCAAGCGAAATTTTATTAAGAAGGTCTTTTAGTGTCGAAGGATTATCCCATACGCTTTTGTTGATATCGGTTTGAATCGCCCCAGGTGCAAGAGACAGCGCCCTGATGCCGGACGAACCCAATTCCTGCGCCATAGTTTTCGTTAGCATAGAAAGGCCGGCTTTTGCAGCCGCATATCCGCTGTAACCGCTCCATGGAATTATTTCGTGAACGGACGTCATATTTAATATAACGCCTTTTTTCTGGTTTATCATATGCCGTAAAACCTCTCTGGCGCAGTAAAAAGGACCGAATAAATTTATTTTAATTACTTTTTCCCATTCAGATATATCGGATTCGTATATAAGGGAATGTTTTCCGTCAATCCCCGCGTTATTCACTAAAATATCGACTCCGCCCCACTTTTTAACAAAAGTATCGACCATATTTTTAACTTCGCCGCTGTCCGAAACGTCTGCTTGAATGGTGATAACGTCAGCTCCTAAAGTTTTTATTTCCGAAGCGATTTTTTCCGCCGCATCGGGATGGGAATGAAAATTTAATCCGATTTTTGCTCCTGCGGCGCCGAATTTTTTAGCAATCGATTCACCCAAACCGGAACTGGCGCCTGTAATTAACGCCCTTTTGCCTTTTAAATTTATATCCATAGCCCTTATTGCCCCCTTTTTTTACAGAAAAAGATGTCTGACGCCTTTTTCCTTTTATTTAATATTCTCAGTTTAAAATATAAAAAATTAAATATGAAAAACTTTAAACGGGTCGTGTTCAAAATGATACACTTTAGCTACTTCTATTTCGAGCATTTTCAGCCATTTTGCCTGAATAGATACTGCTATAAAAGCGCCGAGTAATGGACCTATCCAGTAAACCCACCAACCGCTCCATATGCCCGACGCTAAAGACGGTCCAAAACTTCGAGCCGGATTAGTGCTGGTTCCTGAAATAGGAGCTTCAAAATAAACCATAACCGCATAAAGGAATGGGAATAAAACAGGAGTAAAAGGTCTCAAGCGTTTATAGCCGAGAAATAAAAAAAGTCCTGCAACAAGGCAAAAAGTCGTTGCCGCTTCGCCTAAAACGGCTTCCGCCGCGCCTTCTTTTCCCGGAATAGTCGCTCCGTAATCTATCGTTTTTCCTATGCTTCCCCAAAAAAGAAGAGTAAATGCCCCTGCCGCCGCTCCGAGAAACTGCGCTATGACATAGCCTATAGCCATAGTTCTTTTAATTTTACCTTTCATCCAGAATGAAAGCGTAACGACCGGATTAATATGTGCGCCGCTCCATTTACCCACCGGCGAGAACGTTATAAGCATACCGGCGCCGCCGAACAAAAATCCCGTTAGCGCCCTTCTAATCCCCGGACTTGGAATTAAAGAAACTATTGGACTTCCCTTGCCGAAATCTAGGATTACGAAAGACACGCCGACGCCTATAAGAAGAGCTGTTCCAATAAATTCAGAAAGATACAATCTCCATATTTTCATATTAATTTAAATTCATATTAATTTAAAATTAATATCATAAATAATATATTTAACGTTTTATATTTAAAATAATGGATAAACCGTATCCTGCATCTGCGTATATCCCGTTTTCAAAAAAAGTAAATATAATCCCTTAGATGACGGGTAATTAAAAAATTGTGCTTCACGTGGTTATGCCCGTTTTCATAGAAAATATTTTATCCGATTTTAAAGAAAATTAAATTCTAATCGGTAAAAACCAGATTTCTTCCCGCGTTTTTTGCTTCGTATAAAGCCGTGTCGGCCCTGTGCGCGATGCTCTGGGGCTCGTCGTTCGGCCTGGCTTCCGTTACCCCGAAACTGCACGTTACCGCACGTCCTATCTTAAAGTCGCGCTTTTCCACCGTGAGCCTTAATCTTTCCGCAAGCTCTTTTGCGGTCGGAAGGGGAGTTTCGGGGGCTATTATCATAAACTCTTCTCCGCCGAAGCGGGCAAAGAAATCCGTCGCCCTTAGACTTTCCCCTATGGCGGCGGAAATCCCTTTCAGGATAGCGTCTCCCGTTTCATGGCCGTACGTATCGTTTATATCCTTAAAATGGTCTATATCGAACATTATCAAGGAAAGGGGTCTTGCGTATCTTAAGGCGGCATGCAGAAGTTCGGAAAGCTTATCGTCGAAAGAGCGGCGGTTGTTGATTCCGGTCAGGCCGTCGCGTTCGGAAAGTTCTTTGTAAGTTTCTTTTTCCGTCAATATGCTTTGCTCTTTAATAATCTGGGCGGTTACGTCGGAAAATATGGCAAGGCCGGTATATTCGTTATTGTAGATTGCCGCCGTTCTGAACAGGTCTATGTAGGCAGTCCTGCCGCCCTTGGCGCATCTGTAAATTATCCTCGAAGAAAGCTCCTTGTTGTGGTGCATTTGAAATATGCCGGAATTCAGGTTATAAATCTGTTCTTCGCCTATGCTGAAAAAATCGACGGGGCTTAAATCTAAAAATTTCTCTTTCGTATAATTGAATAAATCGAGCAGCGCGACGTTCGCGTAAAGAAATTTATCCCGGTTATACAAAGCGATGCCGGAATGGATATTTTCTATGAGGACTTTCAGCAAGTCCCTTTCCTGCTCCAATATTTTCCTTAAATCGACCATTTCCGTGATGTCGAGAAAGCTGGCTATTCTCACTATCTCGCCTTTGTATCGGACGGAATTCGCAAAAATGTGCATCCATAACCTTTTACCCGATTTCGTAAGTCCCTGAACTACCGCATCGTATCTGTCGTTTATATCGCCAAGCCCGCGCTTTATTCCTGCTTCGGCGGCTTCCCTGTATTCCTGCGCATCGACCTCCCATACATCCATGCTTTTCAACTCTTGCTCGGTATAGCCAAACATATTGATAAATTGCGGATTGACATAAATATATTTGTCATTATGCATGGCTATGCTTATGGGCATATTGTCGGCAAGTGCCCTGAACATCTCTTCCGATTCTTTCAGTTTGTCTTCCAACACCTTTCTATCGGTGATGTCGTTTATAATTGCCTGAATATAAGGCTTGCCGCTATACGTAACCCCGGAGATGTAAGCCTCGACGTTTTTTATATCCCCGTTTTTAAGCCTGTGCTTAAAAACGGCGAAGTTGTATCCTTCTTTCAGGGCTTTTTCCCTGAAATTTATAGTTTCTTCAGCCGTCGCAAAAGGGTTGACGGCGGCCATCGTAATATGCGCAAACTCTTCTTTGGAATAACCGTAAAAATCTACCGCCTTTTCATTGGCGTCTATTATAAGTCCGGTTTCCACGTCTATAATTAATGACGGAGAGGGCGTCTTATTAAAAAAAGATTTTAATCTTCGTTCGTTATCTTCCACAACTATGGTATTTAAGAATCTGCTTAGATAGGATTCGATTACGGTTATTAAAATAGCTATAATAAACGTGCCGAAGATAAATATTAAAAGATAAATGTTATAAATATGCCGAAACTTGCGCACTATTTCATTAAGCAGCGGTTTTGACGGTAAAATCGAAGAAGATAACGGCGGCATTATAATATATTTCGAAAAAAGACCTTGCGATTTTACGGGCGGCATATAAGCGGCATATTCCGCCAATCTTTCGATTTCCGGCTTGCCGGAAATTTCCCATTCGGAGTAAGATTTTTTAAATTTTTTTACGACTTTCGGACTGTAACCGGCATACGGCGCGGTTTTTTTGATAAAAGCGGCGGTTTTTTTGTATTCGGAATCGGTTTTCTCGACAAGGGTTTTTGTTTTGGCCAAAACTTTTTTTAATCTATTCTTATAATTTAACGGTTTATATTCTTCGTGAGCGTAATAATATATTATTGAACGCGCGTTTGTTTTAATAAGCCTTATATTCCTGTTTATTGCCATATATTTTAAATGGAGTTCCGTATTATCGACTATGCGATGTTTTAAGGGAACGATTCCAAAAAACCATATCGAAACGGCGCCGATTAATGCTATTATAAAAAATAAGACTCCCGTGACTAAAATTATTTTATTTTTTATAAAATAAACGCACCGGCCGAAGGCGGATAAATTATTTATACCGCCTTTATAGTCTTTTAAGGCTTCTTCGAACCTGCTTTTCAAAATTTGCTTCATAAAGTATGCCTTATATAAAATTTATACGGCAAACTGCGTGATACGGGCGGAGCATCGTCATAGATAGAAAGTTCGAAATATTAATATTTAGCGTATTATTGCCGTATTATTAACGATGCTGAAATTAATCCTAACAAAAAAATAAAAGCATGGGCCAAGGATTATTTTACGATTTTATATTTTACCACATAATAATATATAAGGACAGTATTCGCATATTTTGGGGTCGGAATAGTCGGGAGCAAAAGGCTCCTCTTTGTTTAGCATCTCCTCTATCAAATATTTCAAAGAAGGGATAAACAGCTCTTCCATCAATATTTTCATTCCGGCAACATTATCTTTTTTTATTTTGCCGTTTATTAAATACAGCCTGTTTCCGCAGCCGCCGGCGGCATTGCCATCGCTTTTTCCCGTTAAGCTCAAACATGCGTCTATATTATCGTAATCATATTTATCCCGTCCGCTTTCATTCTTTTCATTTTTAAGCAGATATATATAGACCGGGAGCTGAAAGGATTTTATTATTTTTTTCATCTGAATTCTGTCTTTTAAAGGAGAAAGCCCTTTGCCCGCATTTTCTAAAATTCTACTTATATCCGGCATCAAAGATGACGCGCCGGTCTTATAGTCGATAATCGTCGCGTTCACGACCCTGCCTTCACGGGCGTATCCGTCTATTCTGTCTATTTTGCCGTAAAGCGTTATTTCTTTTTGCGTCCCTTCTTCTCCGGCGTCCGTTTTAAAAACAGCTTCCTTTGATTCTTCTATGCCTAAAATTTGCCAATCCCCCCCGCTATTATCTGAATTACTGCTTTTTAAATCATTTTTAATAAAATTATGCAGTATTTTTTTTGCCGATTCTTTTACGAGGAAATATTCTCCGTTATCCGCATCTAATTCTATTTCGGACATATTGTTCATATCTTCTATGGCCCTAACCGTTTCCGAATGAAGATACGCGTCGTCTTCTAAAAGCCGGTTAATATCTAAACTTTTTTTCTTAATTCCCTCATAAAATATTTTTAGGACGTTATGGACAAATATTCCGGTTTTATCGGCGCCCATCCCTTTCTTCAAAACCTCGGCTTCTTTGAGCATAGCCGCATATTTATAATAAAACTGCATAGGACAGTTAAGATACGCGTTTATCGCCGATGCCGACAGCCTGTTAATCGATTCGCCTATTATTTTTAAGGTTTCGCCGGTTTTTCGGGCTCCCCGTTTTGAAAGATTATACCCCGCCTCTGGCATTTCGGCTTTAAAGCCTAAAGATATTATTTTTTTTTCGATATCGAACGTTTTTGTTTTTTTTTCGTTTTCCCATATAATTTCTTCTATAAATCTGCTCCTTATCCGCTTGTTGTTTTTTATATAAACTATATGGGCTTCCTTAGAACCGAGTATCAGCCTCCTGAAATGATAACGATATATAGCCTCGCGGTCGCTGTACGTTAGCAGTCCTATTTTCTTTCTTACCGCATGCGGCAATATAGGGTCGAACTTTTTTACGGGCGGCAAGATATCTTCGTCGGCGTCAAAAATTACGACCCTGTCGAATTTTAAAACGCGGGTTTCCAATATCCCCATTATCTGCATTCCTTTCAGCGGAATTCCGTTAAATGCGACGGATTCGTTATCTAAAAAATATTTAAACAGCCTGAATACGGATTTTTTTTCAAATAATTCGTCTTTGAAATATGCCTCCTGAAATAAATTTACGGCTTCGATTATTTTTTTGATAAATTCCGGAGAAAATTCGTATGTAAAAATCCCCTTATTTAATTTAATTATGAATCGGATAATTTCTAAAAAATTAACGGCAAAATCATTTACTGTTATTTTTGGGCGTTCAAAATTTTCAAAAAAATATTTATGGATTAATTTTATAACATCTGCGCTATCCTTATCTATGTCTTTCAGATAATAGCTTTCCACATTTTTAGGGCTTATTAAAGAGTCTCCGTTTTTTACTATGCGCTTTTCTATGGCGTTTATTGCGGATATGGTTTCTATGCCTCTCAATGTTTTAATATAGGGGTGTTTTATCAGGTTTAAATATGCCTTTGCCGAATATCCGCAAACCGGCGCGCCTTTATTTTTTTCTTTGCCGCGGGCGCCTCCGTCATATGCATATGCGGTTATCAGAGGCTTAACGGATTCCTGAGCGGAAAATATCGACGTTATAAGAGAATAAAACGGGGTTCTTTTTACCGGATATCCCATCGTTATATTATAATCGATGCCGGCGTCGTCCATTACATGATAAAGAAACGGCACCAGTGTGCCGGCGTCGGGCAAAATTACGGCCGTTTTTTCCGGATTAAAAACGCCGCCGGCAAGCGCCTTGCCGCAAGCAAGCAAACCGGAGTGGGTATCCCCGCTTTCGTAAAAATAAAATGCCGGCTCCTGCGTCGGCGCGCCGGAATTTTTTAAATCTGTTCCGTCTGCTTTTATATAAATTATTTCCGTTTCATTATTCGAAAAATTTTTAAACTGTTCTCCGGCGCTTGACGAATCCGCCTGAGTATATAATTCGGCGATACCGGCATCTGCCAACGTCCTGATAATATAAGCCTCTCCTTTTGAAGGAAAAGATATGCCCGCAAAATATATCTTTTCGAATTCCCCTAATTTTTCGATAATTAAAGGCTTTCCGTTATTTTTAAAAAAATCCGAAGCGTCTAAGTAATTTAAACCGGGCGTGGTTAGATTTTTTTCTCTAATCTTTGCGTGAAATTTATCTCTTAAGTCCGGAAAATAACTATAAAATTTACTTATGCTTTCGGGTATATAATCGAAATTAAAAGACTTAACGCTTTTAATGCTTTCATTTTTTATCAACCCTGCATCAAGTTCGTTAATCGCATTATATATGAGTATCCCCCACGAAAAAAAATCTTCGAATCTTTCGGCTTCTTTAATAAATTTTAATTCGGCGGGGTCTTTGCATATGTCTTTTAACGCGCAGTATAAAAGCCACGATGCGTTTGAATCGTCTATTTCGTTTTTTGCCCCTCCGTTTTTATCGGCAATAAACCTTACGAATTCATCGACCGAAAAAACAGCCGGCGGATAAAAAGGCGAGCCGAGCTTTTCGGCAAGAATATGCCTCAGATAAAGAGCCGGCCTCTTCCCCGGAAACACGACGGCATAATTTGAAAAATCTTTATCCGTTCCGCTTTTGTCCTTAGAGGCGGCAAGTTTATCCGCCATGTATCCGGGAAGGGAATCGTCATATGGAAGAACATGTATTTTCATCGGACTTTCCTGACTTCTTTTTTATCGGTATATAGTATATAGCCGGAGATATTCATGCCGGAATAAATACCCGTTCCCGAAACTAAATCTATATATTCGCTAACCTGTCTTTTGTGTTTAAGCATTTCGGCGTCGTCCGGAAAACCGGTTTTATAATCTATAACGGCTATTTCTTTTCTGGATATTACGATTCTGTCTATTCTTTTAAGTTCCCCCGAACTGTCGGCTATTTCTTTTTCGTTAAAATTTATTATGTTTTTATCGCCTTCGCTTATAAAAAACCAATTTTTAACTTCGTCGATATCTAACAGGCATAAAAGTTCTTTCATGACGCTTTCCGCATCAAATTTAAAATCAGGAGGCTGGGAGGAAAATATGTTTGCGGCGTTTAAAATTATTTTTTCTAATTCGCTTATAAATCCGTCCTTTTTTAAAAAATCTATTTTTGACAGTATAAAATGCAGAAAGTTTCCTTTTAATAATCCTTTACGCCTGCTTCCGTCTAAAATCTGCGCTATATCTTCCTTTTTTGCGGCCCCGAATAAACGGCTCTTCCATCCGTAGTTTTTATATTTTTCGCCGCTACCGCCTCCAAAAAAGTTTATTGCGGTTGCTCCGCCTAAGCCGGAAGCGGAAGCGCCGGCCAAGTTTCTTCTTTTCTCTCCTGATTCCCATACGCAGGCGCCGGATTTTTCGTCAAAAAAAAGGGCGGACAATATGTTTTTATCGGCTCCAATTTTTGGAGGAATTATAATATAAATTTCCGACTTTGCCCGCGTTAAAGAAACGTAAAAAAGATTTAATTCGTCTATAAAATTCATCGATTTTTCGTGAATATATGCTCTCACTTCATCTATGCCCTCGTCGATGCCGTATAAAAATTCCTGCTCGTTTTTATTCGTATAGTACAGGCACATCTCGCCGCCGACGCATACCGCGGCTATTTTGTTTACGGGAACCGTTTTAATCGCGGAATATGGAATTATTACGACGGGAAATTGAAGCCCCTTAGCCTTATGCATGGTCAACACGTTTACGCCGTCTGTTTGACCCCTTTCTATTAAAAATTGTTCCGCGTCCTGCCTTAAATCCTCAAAAAAGTCTATAAACATATCTAAGCCGTTTTCGCCTTTCAGCTCCCAGTCTTTTGCAAGTTCAATCAAACGCATAAAAAATCCGGCGCCTTTATCGAAATTTTTATAGATATCGAACTTTTTGTAAAATTTACATAAAGTATCGTAAACGGGATAAAATCCGGCGCCGTTAAAAAGTTCGGAAATAAAACCCTCCCATAAATCCAAACCGGTATAATTTAAACTTGACGGCTTCCATTTCTTAAATTTAAGGTAAATAAAATCTTCGTTTCTGCTTTTCAATATAAAATTATTTATTTCTGTTTTTAATTCTGGATTTAAACGGGATTGAACGGCGGATGAAAAAATATCTCCGGAAATAAAATTAATAAACGACAGATTATCGGCTGGATTATTAAGAAATTTTATAAAGGAAACGGTTTCTTTTATTAAGCGGTTATTTCTGATATCGGCGCTTTGTTCGGATTTTACGGATATTTTTTCTTCTTTTAGCTTAAGGACGACATCCGTCGAATCTTTATTGGTGCGGGTTAAAATTGCTATATCGCCCAAAGCGCAATTACGCTCTATCAATTCATTTACGATTGAGACGGCTTTGCTTAAAGCTAATTTTTTAATATCGCCGCCGATTTCGGCGCCAGCGCCGTCTCCGGCAGCCGTTCCGGCGTACGCGCCCCCGTCCGTCTCCGGCAATTCTGAGGTAAATGAGGCATCGCCGTTATAGCAGGCGTCTTCGTTAAGGCTTTCCGCGCCGTAACGGCTGTCTGCCGAAAATCGTTCTATGTAAATATATCCCCTTAATTCTTCGCCTTTAGATTTAATATGTTCTTTATTAACCGATTGCGCGTTATTTTCGTAAATCTTATATATAAGTTCCGCCGTTTTTTTATTATAAGCGTCTTCTACCGCCGAAAAACTCCCGTTTTTATTTTTATATAACAATTTTCCTATAAGATTGCCGGGTTCGAAAGTTTTATTAAAAAAGTCCACGAGCAATTTTTCCGAACGGAAATTATATTTAAGGTTTTCGCTGTAAAAGCCGCCTCCGGATAATATATTATTATTACGAAAACCGTCCGCCGCGTCGTCGAACAGGTCGGCGTCGCCTCCTTTAAACCTGTAAATGGACTGCTTTTTATCGCCTACATAAAAAAAAGAGCCTCCGTTGGAAATGCTGTTTTCTATTAATGCCTTCAGGTTGTCCCATTGAAGCCTGTCCGTGTCCTGAAATTCGTCTATAAGATAATGATATATCTGCTCTCCGATATTAAAATATATATCTGGAACTTTGTCGTTTTTTATTAAATCGTTTACTTTTATTTTCAGTTCGTCTATAAATATAACTCCGTCGTTTTTTGATTTTTCCGCCATTATTTTTCTGCATTCCCTCAGTATTTCGATATACGGATATAATTTTACCCTTCCGGCGGACAAAACTATGTCTTTAACGGTATTTCTTATATCGTCCCAAATACTCTGCGCGCCGGCAAACGTTTCAACGCCGCCGCCGCCCTTAATGCCCGCAAGGATGTCTTTAACATCCTTTTTCTTCCAATATGAAGACGTAAAATCCCTTTTTGCGATTTTATACAGCCCTTTCTGAAACGTTTTATTTAATTTTATGCCGGAGAGCTTATTTATTTCATTGCCTAAATCTCCAAGAAGCCCTCCGTATTCCGAGAGGTTTTCAGGCAGAGACGAAGAATAACCCCGCGCGATTTTATTAAGTAAATTTTCTATATTTTTATGCGATTCTTCTATAAAATCGTCGTTTTCCGCAATGCCGAAATATTTTCCGGCGTTATTTTCTATATACCTTAATTCCCTGACGGTTTCGGTAACGGCGTAACGGGGATTAAAACCGGTTTTACCTTCTATGGAAGCATAGTTTTTAATAAAGCCGAGAAACATTTTTCTAATTTTTTCGTTTTCGTTTGCCGAGGAAAGAAGGCTGTCTATCGAAAAATCTATGTAGGAGAGTTGATTCGCCGCTATTTCGAACTTAGGTTTTATATCCGTTTCCAGCAGGGAGGCGGTTAATATGTCCAATAGAAAACTGTCTATAGTTTTAATATTAAAATCGGTATAATTCTTTATTATATTATCGACTAATGCGGCCGCCCTGTTTTCGACGGCGCCGTCGTCCTCTTCCGATAAATCCAAAACCGATTTTATTTGTTTCAGTTCGCTTTCTTTGCCTAAAGCGATTGATTTCAATAGCGACAATATACGCTCTTTCATCTCGTTAACGGCTTTATTGGTAAATGTAATCGCCATAATGCCGTTTAGGCCGCTTGCCGCCGCGCCGCCGCGCGCTTTTATGCGGGAGGATAGCAGAAACTGCGCATACCTCTGCGAAAGATTGCGGGTTTTTCCGCTTCCTGCGGATGCGGACAGCCGGAAAATATGCGGGAAAACAAGTTCAGAGTCTTTTTTAGGAGTATTATCCATAATCTAAGCGGCAAAATTTAAGGCTTCATACGCTATTTGAATCTCTTCGTCGGTATGCACCGCGAACACAGGTACGGCGCCGGTTCCGACCCGCTTAATAGAGCCGGCAACTTTAATTCTGCCGAAAGGATTATATGCCTGAAAATATTTTGCGGCAGATTCGTTCTTTTTTCCATCTATCTTTACGCCCAGATAAGACAGTCCCGCGCATACCTCTTTTCTCAAAACGTCGGAATTTTCGCCTATGCCTCCGGTAAAAACGAGAGCATCCAATCCGTTCAGGGAAGCCGCGTACTGCCCTATAAATTTTATTATTCTGTAAATATACATTTTTAAGGCAAGTTTTGAATATTTGTCTTTACGCTTAATTAATTCCTTAAAATCGTACGTCTTTTTCGATATGCCCAGAAGCCCGCTTTTTTTGTTCAATATATCGTAAACCTCTCCTTCGGCGGCATCAAGTTTTTCTTTTAATATAAAAGGAAGCGCCGGGTCTATATTACCGGACCTCGTTCCCATCATAAGCCCTTCGAGAGGCGTATAACCCATCGACGTGTCTATGGATATTCCGTTTTTTATCGCGCAAATGCTTGCCCCGTTGCCGAGATGGCACACTATTAATCTTTTAAATTTTTTTCCGGCGATTTTAAAAATATTGCTTATAAACGAATAAGATATGCCGTGAAATCCATATTTCCCGATATCGTACTTGAAATAATAATCTATGGGAATAGGATACAGCTTTGCGTAAAGAGGGATAGAGCCGTGGAAAGCGGTATCGAAAACGCAGACCTGCAGGGCTTCGGGCAATATTTCCTTTATAATTTCGAGCCCTTTTAGATTTAAGGGATTGTGGAGAGGCGCGAGCGCGTTTAACTCCGATAATTTTTTTATATCGCCGCCTGATACCGCCAAAGGCTTCCGGTAATATTTTCCGCCGTGCACAAACCTGTGCGCCGCTATATTTATATCTATTCCGCCGTTTTCAAATAATCCGGTTTTTTTAACGATATAATACAACGCCTGTCCGTGGTCTTTAAAATTTAAATCTTTGCTTTCGCTTTTATTTTTGCCTGAGACATAAAAATAACCGAATTCTGTTCCGATTTCCTCGATTTTACATGACAATACCCTGTTTAATTCTAATAATCCGCGTTGTTTTTCGATATTTTCATACCCGCGCCGTCCTCCGCGATATTCGAAAACGGAAAATTTTATAGAAGAACTGCCGCAATTTATCGAAATTATTTTTATCTTTTTAGCGTCGGACATTATATTGATTCATATCGTCTTACTGAGAAAGCAATGCTTTTTCAAAACTTATAAAACGATATATCCCTTTTTAATAACCGGCGGCGGCTATTAAAATTTTAAAATTACTGCCTTGATTTATTGGTTCATTATAATATTAAACGGTATGATTAAAAACGGCAGAATGCGGAATGCAACTGTATTATCTGCATGTTAATCTGCATAAGAAAATATTTTACTTGGCAGACAATACAATTGCTGACTCCTTTTTTAAAATTATGGCCACTCGGGGCCCTTATACGGAAAATACTCTCCGTTATTACCCGAAAGTTCGATTGCAAGGGCATTTGGATAATAATATGCGGAAGTGCCGATTGTAGCGCCGGATGAATTTAGCTCCACAACATTATAGTAGTTTGCCACCCAGACGTTGCCCGATGAATCTATTGCAATGGATTCCGGGATCGTCAAAAAGCCCGCTACGGCGTAAGTGCCGATTGTAGCGCCGTATGAATTTAGCTTAGTGATAGAGCCGCCTCCATTTTGCCCATACCCCCCGTTTCCCACCCAGACGTTGCCCGATGAATCGATTGCAATGGATTCCGGATGAATGCCCGCTGCGTAAGTGCCGATTAAAGCGCCGGATGAATTTAGCTTTGTCACGTTGCTATCTCCTGAAGCAGTGCCGGGAGTGCCGTTGCCCCCGTTTGCCACCCAGACGTTGCCCGATGAATCGATTGCAATGCCGTTTGGATAACTGCCCGCTGCGTAAGTGCCGATTAAAGCGCCGGATGAATTTAGCTCTGTCACGTTGCTATCTCCTGAAGCAGTGCCGGGAGTGCCGTTGCCCCCGTTTGCCACCCAGACGTTGCCCGATGAATCGATTGCAATGGATTCCGGATAACTGCCCGCTGCGTAAGTGCCGATTATAGCGCCGGATGAATTTAGCTCTGTCACGTTGGTATCTCCTGAAGCAGTGCCGGGAGTGCCGTTGCCCTCGTTTCCCACCCAGACGTTGCCCGATGAATCTATTGCAATTAGATCCGGATAACTGCCCGCTGCGTAAGTGCCGATTAAAGCGCCGGATGTGCTTAGCTTAGAAACGTTAGAGTAGAGGCCTGAAACAGTGCCGGGAGTGCCGTTGCCCCTGTTTGTCACCCAGACGTTGCCCGATGAATCGATTGCAATGGCACCTGGCTTTCCGTAGTATTCCATGATGTAAGTGCCGATTAAAGCGCCGGATGAATTTAGCTCTGATACATCACCTGCATCCCACGAGGCCAACCAAATGTTGCCCAAATTGGGCGAGATAGTTGATGTTCCCGCAGCAAAAGTATTATTGATTAGATTTACGATATTATTTATTTGGGTTAACGTCAATTTAGTATTGAAATATTCATTATTCATATAGACCGCATTACTTCCGCCTATAGGCGCAATATCATTAAAAATAGGTCCGATACTCAAGCCGTAAGCATCGTAACCGGAACTACTCGTCACACCGTTATAACCCCACGCGGAATGGCATAACAGGCATGTTTCCTGTAATTGCACCATAGTCGTAGAGGCGCCCTCATATAAGGGCTCGCCGTTAGGACCCCGTAGATTTTCAAGATAAGATTCTATTTCCGTTTCATCAGGCGGATACAACTGCTGTTCTCCCGCGTCCAATACCGAGGCAATATTTTTGTTAAGGAACAAGGATATCATAACGGGAACGCCGGTCATGCTGTCCACATAAGTACCGATTGCGTAAAAATCAAGCGTACTGCCGATAGTCGAAAGGTCGGGGCCTACGCCGCCGGGAATACTAAACCCCGTGGCAGGCTTACCGTTTATAGTATGGCATCCGAGGCATCCGGCTGACTGCATTATGGTCAAGCCGCTTGTGGTATCTATAGACGGCGTTGCGGCGGCGGTTAATGACCCTAAATAAGTTACTATGTTTGAATCTTCGGTTGAGGTCAATGGAGAGATAAGAAGCGAAGCAAGCTGGGTATTCATAACGTTTACCGCAACTGTAAGTCCGTTAGAACTAAGATAGCTGCCGATGGTCGAAAGGTCCGGCGCGATATAATACGGGCTTGACGGGTCGTTGAATGGGGCTCCGGGGCCGTACGTAACTCCTCCCGCAGTAAGCGTATGGCACTGGAAGCATCCGGCGTTATACA
>JAJYHI010000101.1 GCA_021784835.1 bacterium | reverse complement strand
CTCCCTCTCTCTCCGCCAGTTATGAAACGAATTTGATAAATTATTCAGTTAAGGCAGAATAGGGACGGAGTCGAACCCTCGATAGCGCGAAGCGAAAGCGGAGCGCGCAAGAGGAAGTTCGTACGGTTTAAAACTTTTCAAAGAAAAGTTCCTCCCTCTCTCTCCGCCAGTTATGAAACGAAAGACAGCGCCAGTTGCGGAACTAAGTTAATCACGGAGGTGAGTAAAATATGTTTGGATGGTCGCCGATAACGATAATAGTAATACTTATAGTCGTTTTTCTGATATTCGGAGCGGGTAAGCTTCCCGAAATAGGCAGCGGATTGGGAAAAGCCCTAAAAAATTTTAAAAACAGCGTTTCCGGAAAAGACGAAATAGACGTTACGCCCGAAGATTCAGAGAACGATGAAATGCCCGCAAAACCTAAAAAAAGACAGATAGCAAGGACAACTTCGACTCAGGCATCTTCGAAAAAAGCAAAACGTACAGGCTCTAAAACCGTTAAAACTGTTAAAAAATAAAATAAATAAGTATTGTATTATTTTTTTATCCTGTAAAAGTGGCTGATTGAAACCGAATAATTTTTCGAGTTCGGATTTATATCAAAAAAGACTGCCATGAATTTTATCGGATGATTCGGTAAAATTTCCACGTTCGACATATTTTCCCCGTCTTTATTATCGAGCGCCATATCTATCGCAACATTGGACATCTTTTTAAGTTTTTCGAGGCTTATAAAATTTCCGGCATATACATGTTTAGATAAAAGCACGATGTTTTTTGTGCTGTAAAGTTTGCACGTCAGCCTGACGTAACTTACCGGAAATTTATTTTTATTTACTAAATAACCTGTAATCAGCAGATTGTTTTCAGGCAATACCTTAGATTTGTAAACGACGGTTTTTAACTCGAACAGTTTTATATTAGTACCGTTGCCGGGAAACAACGTTTTAAATAAATAATATGCAGATAGTAGCGCGGCCGCTCCTAAAAGCAGATAAAATATTTTTTTAAGCCCGCTTTTTTTATTGCCGTAAGCGTTTCTTTCTCCGTTGTCTATTCTACTTTCTTTTTTAGAAGATGATGTTTTGTTTTTATTTTCGGATTGATTTTTGTCAAAAATATTTTCGGATAAATCTTCTTTGTCTATTTTTCCTATTGAAAAGCCTTTCCCTGTTTCATTGTTTTCATTAAAAAGCTCTTCCTCTCCTTCGCCTAATTTCCAGTTATCCATATTTACCCTTAATTCCTTAATATAAAATATAAACCGATCTATTCATATTTTATCATATAAAAATATCATTTGACATACAAAATTTAACCGAAACATAAAGGTTTTAGAGTTTTGAAAGGACTTTGAACTTGAATAATATGCGTTTGTATAATATAATTTTATTAATATAATTAATACGGAAGCGATTGGAGGGCTGGTGCCCCTCTTTGACTTCAAATCAACAGTTGTCCCCATAAGGGCAAGGCGGGTTCGATTCCCGTACGCTTCCGCCGATTTAAAAGCATAAAATAAAAGTTGTCCCATTTTATGCTTTTAAAAACTCTAAAATTTCATTTTCGGGAACGGGTTTTGAAAATAAATACCCCTGAACGATATCGCATCCGAAAGATTTTAATATTTTTAACTGTTCTTCGGTTTCCACCCCTTCGCTGATAGTCTTCATGCCCAGATTTGAAGCCAGAACCACGACGGTATTCACTATTGCAGAATCTTTGAAATTTTCCATCATTCCTCTTACAAAAGAAATATCTATCTTGATAAAATCAGCCGGTATATTCTTTATATAAGATAAAGAGGAATAACCCGTGCCGAAATCGTCCAATGAAATCTTAATCCCCTTTTCTTTAAAAATATTTAATATTTTAACGGCGTAATCTAAATTTTTTATAAACAGGCCTTCCGTTATTTCAACGGTAAGCAATGACGGCGCGATTCCGTATCTCTCCAATGCGGAAACAATCATTTCGACTAACCCTTCTTTTTTAAAACTGGCAGGCGATATATTCATGGAAACGGGCACGATGTTAAATCCGCTTTCTTTCCACTCTTTTAAGCTCCTGCAGATATTATCTATTAAAAACTCTTCGAACTGCCTTATAAATCCCATCTTCTCGATGAGAGGGATAAACTTAACGGGAGGTATAATGCCGGTATCTTTGTTGTTCCATCTTGCCAGAGCCTCCATGCCTTTTATTTTGCCTGTTTTTATGTCGAAGTAGGGCTGGTAATAGATTAAAAACTCTTTATTTTTAAATGCGTTTATTATGCTATTTTTCATAACTAAAAATTCCGACGCCTGAACATTCATAGGCTTTTTAAAAAATTCATATTCTCCTTCCCCCTGCTCTTTTGCGCTCAGAAGCGCAATACTCGCCGTTCTCAATAAATCTTCAGCATTTTTCCCGTCGTCGGGAAAGATAGATATCCCCATGGTAAAAGAAACGTTGAACGGTTCGGGCATGGCTTTGCGGTTTTCTATTGCAGATTCGGACGCCGGTCGTTCTTCGATATGCAGAGGATTTTTAAATTCTTCTTTGAGCCTGTTAATTATCTGCAAAATATCTTCTTTATTTTGTAAATTAACAAATAGTATTCCAAACTGATCCCCTCCTATCCTTGCAATTATATCTCCGTCTTTCGTGACATTATTTAATCTTTTTGAAAAACTTTGCAAAAGTTTGTCTCCGGTATCGTATCCGTAAGTATTGTTAATATAGGATAATTTATATAAATCAATTATTATAAGAGAAATGTTCAGTTCTTTCTCTTTATATCCCCTGGTATTAAGATAAGTATCAATGGTAAGGGCAAAGAGATTCTTATTTGGAAGTTTGGTTAAAGGGTCATAAAACGAGATATATTTTACTTCTTCTTCTAATCTCTTTTCTCGCGTTATATCTTTAGATATTGATACAAAATTTGTAATTTTAGAATCTTCTTTATTTTTGATAGGAACTATTGTTGCATCTAAAGTAAATAATTCGCCGTTTTTTCTTTTATCTGTCAAAATAACTTTAAAAACTTTTCCTGAATTTATCGTATCCCAGAAAGTTTTATAAACTTCGGCGCTATACAATCCTGATTGAAAAATTCTCGGATTTTTCCCTATTAACTCTTCTTTTTTATATCCGCTTATATTTTCTACGCCGCCATTAACATATTCTATATTTCCAAGACTATCGGTTACCATCATCCAATCAGGGCTGTTTTCTATTGCTGTATATAGAGTGCGCATCCATTTTTCGTTTGCCGTTTTTTCGGTTATGTCCAAAATTATTACTAATAAACACTGTTTGTTATTTAATGTAATTATGGCTATATAAGGTTGGACTATTTTTATTTCACCGTTTTTAAGTTTATGCTGAAAAATAGTAACTCCGCCCCCCTCTGCCGCCATCGTTTTTCTGAAAATTTTAAGTTCTTGAGGGGTGTTGGAAACATTTATCCTGCTTATATCCATATTTAGCAAATCTTCTCTTGAATAACCGTAAAATTTTATGGCGGCATCATTGGCATCAATAAAACGACCGGTTTCAATATCAACAATAAAAGAAGGAAGCGGCAGATTATAGAAAAAAGACCCGAATTTTTGTTCATTTTTTAATAAAATTTTCCGAGATTTATTAAAGTAATAAAAAAATAAAATTAAAAACAATATGATGACAAACGTAGCCGCTATAAATGTATAAATAGCGATGTTAATATCCCGTTTAAATTCCGATTTCGTATCTTTGATAATATTTGAGGTAGGCAAATGACAGAGATAAAGGGCATGTTTTAGAAAAAGCTTATACGATATTCTTGACGATATATATTTAGGGTATTTTATAATTATTTTGAGAATCGGCTTGCCGATATTTTTCCATTGAAAGTATGATTTATTAAAATATAATATAATTTGACGGTTATTCTTTAAAAGGTCGCTGTTTTTTTTGATAAATACGTCAAGTTCTTTGTACTGTTTATCCGTCTTTTTTAAATTAAGGCCTAAGTTATTTAGAGCTTTTTTAAGATGTGTTTTTTGGGATGGCGAATGCTTTAAACTCCCGTAATATATGGACTTGACTACCCCGCTTTTAACAAGGTCTATATCTTTATTTAATTTCGTTATTTTTAGTAAAAGTTCTGAATGGAAAGCGGAAGTTTTTTTAACGGAAACAGGGCCGAAATATAATAAAATGCCGGCGAACAGCAAAACAGCGGTTAAAAATAAGCCCTCTATAATATATATCGTTCTGTTGTTTTTCAATATCATAAAGCCTCCTTTTATTGCTTTATTATTTCTTACCAGAACTTTATACTGCTTATATACTTTATACTATACATACCCTGTTCCTTCCTCCCTGTTTGGCCTTATACAGTGCGCCGTCAACCCTTTTTATAAACCCGTCCGCATCTTCGCCGTCCGCATACCGGCCGACGCCGAGGCTTATCGTTACCGAAGTTGTATATTTGAATATACTGTTTTCAACATTTTTTCTTATCCTTTCGGCAATATTTTCCGCATCATTAATATCCGTTTCCGGCATTATGACCATAAACTCCTCCCCGCCGTATCTTGCAAGGATATCGGTATCCCTCAGGGTTGTTCCGACGAGTGCGGTTAATTCGCGAAGAACGGAGTCGCCTGCCTGATGGCCGAAGTTATCGTTTATCTCTTTAAACCTGTCTATGTCGAACATTACTAAAGACAGCGGTCTTTTATATCTGGAAGCTATTTTGATCTGTCTTTCCAAAGAGCTTTTAAACTTCCTTCTGTTAAAGATGCCGGTAAGGTCGTCTTTCTCGGAGATATTTTTATAAGATTCTTTTTCTTTTTCGAGCCGTTTTCTTAATTGGACTAATTCGGTAATGTCGGTAAAAGTTGCAATTCTTACTCTTTTCCCTTTATATATTGCCGAACCTGCATAAATAT
>JAJYHI010000135.1 GCA_021784835.1 bacterium | reverse complement strand
AGCTCTTTCGCTTTATATCCGGGCGTATTGGCGTTTGCGACGTTAGAAGCAATAACGTTCTGCCTGTCGTCAAGCACGTTTAAACTGTCGCCGAGTATTCCGTAGATACTGCTGAACATTTTTAAATACCTTTTTTGTTAAAATTTATATTACATGAATTACTAAAATAAACTTCGGGAAAAGGCGTCAGATTAATTTTCCGTAATACTTTTTCGATTATTGTTTTTGCGTTCATGCGGAAAATAAAATCTGACGCCTTTTCCATTACTAAATCTGACGCCTTTTCCATTACTAAATCTGACGCCTTTTCCACTGACGCCTTTTCCTCGGATTTTTTTCCTTCAGTCAATATTTTCGACATTTAAGAACTATTTTTCCTTCTATATTTTTTTATGCAAAAATTATGCCATATACGGGAGGAAGACGCTGATTTTTGCGCCGCCGGTTTCTTTTGAATTTTCCGCGTTTATATAGCCGCCGTGCAAAATTACGTTATTTAAGGCTATGGAAAGACCGAGTCCCGTTCCTCCGCTTTTTTTGGTAGAAAAAAAGGGAGTAAATATTTTTTTTAAGGCTTCGTCGGTGAAACCGCCGCCGTTATCCTCGAAAACCGTGCAGACGTATTTAATTCCTTCATTTTCGCCTTCCTGCGCCGAAACTTCAAAAGATTTGATTTTTATTACGCCGTCAAAATTTTGAACGGACTGGGCGGCGTTAATGATTATATTGACGAAAGTGCGCTCTATAAGGTTTTCGTCTATTTTTAAGACTATATTTTCGTCCGTTTCCATAATTACGTTAACGCCCTTTTCTTTTATTATATATGAAGAATACATTAAGGATTTATTTAATATTTCGCTTAAACGGCATTTTGAAAATAAAGGATTTACCGACTTAGAGAATTCGAGGACGTTATTTATAGTAGAGTTCATATTTTTGACGGCCGAAATTATATTGGAAATAATTTCGGCATGTTCTTCGTTTTTAATTTCTTTGCGTAAAATAGATGCGAAAAGGTCTATAGAACCGAGCGGGTTTCTTATTTCGTGAGCTATTTTGGCAGACATTTCTCCGAGTTCGGCAAGCCTTTTCATTTTTTTTATCTCTTCTATGTTCTGTATTATAAAAATTCTGCCTTTATTTTTTTTGTCCGCTCCTTTCATATTTTTTAAATATAGAAAAACTGGAATAAATTTTCCTCCCGATTTCATATTTTTTTCTACCGGATAAAAAAAACGGTTTCCGAAATCGGAAAGAGTTTCCCCGTTAAAGAAAAATTTTAGAAATTCGTCTATATCTTTATTTAAATATTCAAAGAGATTATAGCCGCCGGAAATTTCGTTTAACGCTTTATTTATAAACCTGACGACGTTATTTTCATCCGCTATCAAAATTCCGAGCGGCAGGCTTTCTATAACGGCATTTAAATTTTCCTTTAAATCTTTTACTTCTTCTTCAAGGTTCTTATAGTACTCCGACAGTTTTTGCGAAGCGGCTTCGAAAGATTCGAACGCTTTTTTCAGGTCTTCGCCCGTAAGGGTGGAAACGGTATTTTTGTTTTCCATTTTAATAAAAAAGATTTAATATTTTTATTTTTTACTTCGTTTTATATTATAATATACTTCGTCATGGAAAAAATCGATAAAAAAAATGAAATGCCCGTTCAAACCGGAAATAAAATTTTAATAGTGGACGACGACCCGCATATGAGGTCTGCGTTAAGCCTGAGTCTTAAAAAGACAGGAAAAGAAGGCGATATTTTTGCTTCCGCAGAAGACGCTCTAAATTATTTAAGCAAAAATTTAACCTTAGGCGAAAAGGCTTTAGAAAGCGAAATTTACCCAAGCCCTTATTTTTTAATTTTGTCCGATTTAAACATGCCCGGTATGGACGGTATCTCTTTTTTAAGGGAAATTAAAAAATATCCTGTTTTTCAATCCATTCCTTTTGTGATAATTACTGCGTATGGAACTATTGAAAGCGCTGTTTCCGCCATGAAATCCGGCGCTTCCGATTATATGCTCAAACCGTTCGATATTTCCGATTTTGAAAGAATAGTCAAAAATGCGGAAAAAATTTCCTACTCCGACATTTTTAAGAGGACGGTAAAAGATAATGCGGATGCCGTTAACTTTAAAGATATAAATTCGTCTAATTTTATATACAGGTCTGTGGCTATGAAACGGATAGACGAATATATAAAAGCAGTAGCCGCCGCCGATGCTACGGTGCTTATAACCGGAGAGTCCGGTACGGGAAAAGAAGTCGCGGCAAAAAGAATACACGAACTAAGCGGAAGAAAAGGAAGATTCGTCGCCGTCAACTGTTCCGCGATAGTGCCGACGCTTCTAGAAAGCGAACTGTTCGGCCACGAAAAAGGGGCATTTACCGGTGCCGTTTCTTTAAAGAAAGGAAAGTTCGAGCAGGCGGACGGCGGTACTATTTTTCTCGACGAAATCGCCGAAATGGATAAAAACCTTCAGGCTAAAATACTTAGGGCGCTTCAGGAAAAAACTATAGACAGGGTAGGAGGGGACGAACCGGTTTCCGTAAACGCAAGGGTAGTAGCCGCTACAAATAAAGACATAGAAAAAGCCGTGTCGGAGGGTAATTTCAGGGACGACCTTTTTTACAGGCTAAACGTAATCCGCCTGCATATGCCGCCGCTTAGAGACAGAAAAGAAGATATAATCGCGCTTGCTGAATATTTTACCTCTGTTTATTCAAAAAAATATTTCAGGGACGTTTCCGGCATTTCGGAAGATGCGCGGAAATATCTGCTTTCATTGGATTTTCAGGGAAATATAAGAGAACTGGAAAATATAATAGAAAGGGCGGTTATACTTGCACAAAAAGACAAATTTTTAGACGTCCGGCATTTCGGCAATTTTGAACCGGCGTTTTATGACGGTTTTAATTCAAACTGCAGAAACGCCGGCGGCAAGGGCGATGAAGATAAAAATATTGCGTATAATACAGATATTAGCGGCACGGGAGATGCTATAACGAACGTAACGGATAATAATGAGTCAGATTCGTTTAACGGTTCAGTTTCATCTCATGAAGTTGTCGAAAATAGAACGGCCGGCGACATCTTAAGCGGCTATGCAGGGCGCAGTCTCAATATTAAAGAAATGGAAGAAAAGCTGATTCTTACCGCACTTAAAGAAACAGGCGGAAATAAAACCAAAGCCGCCGAAAAACTTGGAATTACCTCCAGGACACTCAGAAATAAACTGAAAGAACTCGGTATCAATTAATTCGCTTTTTTCCGACGGTTTTTTCGCATTTAGTATGCGTCACGGAAAAAAAGTGTCCACGGAAAATATTTCGAAACGCAGAATTGGCAACGTAAAAAGGTGTCAGATTAATTTTACGCAACTTCTTGTATCGTTAATTGTTTCTTTTCGTATGCATAAAATAAAATCTGACACCTTTTTCCTCATCTTTTTCTTTCATTAATATATCGTGGCACGAAGTTTGCATTAATAACACGTAAAGGCATAAAAGCCTTAAAAATAGGAAAAGTTTTCCTATTAAAGTTTTATTAAGCATAAATTAAGCTACGGAGGGAATAAAAATGTCGGTAAATTCATTATTCGCGCCAACGACCGCTACAAACGCCAATACGGTTGCCTCGACTGCCGCAAGCGCAGCCGCTAATACGGCAAGTTCGTCCAATTCAAACAACAGCGGTCTCGTAAGCGCAACGACTTTTATGCAGTTAATGGTTCAACAGCTTCAAAATCAGGATCCGTTGAATCCTCAGTCGAGTTCGGCTTCGCTAGCGCAGCTTGCCCAGTTCGATTCGCTCAACCAGTTAAACACCGTCAATTCTAATCTTCAAACGCTCGTGGCAGACCAAAATCAGGCGACTCTTGGAAGTGCGGTAAATATGGTAGGCAAATCGGTTCAGGCAACCGGCAACGCATTCGGATATTCAAGCGGAAGCACTTCAAATTTAAGCTATTCTTTACCAAGCAATGCAAGTTCGGTCAGTATGGATATATATAATTCGGCTGGAAATCTCGTTTATAATACCAATCTCGGAGCGCAGAGCGCAGGCTCTCAGTCTTTTACCTGGGACGGAGCCGAAAACAGCGGACAGACGGCTCCTTCCGGCAATTATACTTTCTCGGTCGGCGCAACAGGTTCGGGCGGAACCGCAATTACGCCGTCAACCTTTACGCAGGCGACGGTAACGGGACTTTCGACTTCGTCTAACGGCGCGGTCCAACTCGAACTAAGCAACGGCTCGACCGTTCCATTATCCAGCGTAACGAATGTAGGGTAGAGGCGCGATTATTAATGTGGATTAAAGGCGTCAAGGTTTTTCCTTTACAACTATTATGGCGGTAAAGGTTAAAGGTGTCAGATTTAGGTTAAAGGTGTCAGATTTTATTTTCCGCCTGAACGATGGCAAAAATAATTGAAATAGTCTAGCGGAAAATTAATCTGACACCTTTAACCGATAAAATATTAGATAGTTATAAAATATTAAAAATATTAAAAACTATTATAAATAATAAAAATATGCCGATATAATATATAGGAAGTAAATTTTAACTTTCTAATAATTTTTTACGAAATATTTCGATTTTTAAGTTATAAGTATAAGGGAGGAATGAAAAATGGGCGTAAATGCGCTTTTTACGGCAGTGTCGGGATTAGATTCAAACCAGACTTATCTCGGCGTCATAGGCAACAATATAGCAAATTCTAATACTATAGGATTTAAAAGCTCGAATCCGATATTCGAAAACTTAGTCAGCCAGACTTTGAGCGGAACGTCGAACTCGCAGGAAGGTCTGGGAACCGACGTTTATTCTATTCAACAGCAGTTTACGCAGGGCGCTATGGAAAATACCTCCAATCCTTTAAATATGGCGATTGACGGCAACGGATTTTTTATAGTCCAGGCGCCTAACGGTTCGACTTA
>JAJYHI010000154.1 GCA_021784835.1 bacterium | reverse complement strand
TTATGTTTCTTGCTTATTCTTAAATTATCTTGATACTATGTATGAAAATCCTATACAGTTAATTTCGTTGCCAATAACTGGTGGAGCTGATCGGGGTCGAACCGACGACCTCTTGCATGCCATGCAAGCGCTCTGCCAACTGAGCTACAGCCCCATTATATAAATTTCGGTTTAATTAATTTATTTATAATACTATAATATGAAGTTTTAAGTCAATAAAAAACATAAACCCAAAAAACATGAAATAAAATAAAGTTTCGTTTTATGAAGTTTGTTTATTGACACCTCATGATACAAGAGAGTATAATTAAATTAAATTTTTTTTAGAATATTTTGAAAACGAAAATTATAAGATTATAATTATATACATTATAAATAAGTATAAATAAATATTTACAAATATGTTTAACACGGCTCTGTATGCTGTAAATTTTGGAGATTTTTATTACGAAAATCTTGATTGTTTCGTAAACTATTCGAAAATAGGTTTAAAAGAAATAGTTCTTATACATGTAATAGACCCGTCCGTTTTTCATCACAGCCTTTATTCCGTTTACAAAAAAGAAGATGAAGAGAAAATAAGGAAATTTGCGGAAATAAAGCTTGAAGATATTAAAAAATATTTGGAAAAGTCGGGGTTCGGCGTCAGATATGTTATAAGGGTAGGCAATATAGCCGATGAGATTGCATATGAAGCAAAAGCCGAAAATATAGATTTTGTAGTTTTAGATAAAAAAGCGGATGTAAAAAACAAGGGGTACTTTTCTTTTTACGGTTCTCCTTTATACGATATAATTATAAAAACGGAAAAGCCGATACTTATTATGAGAAGGGTTTTGTTTCATTCTTCCAGCGATTTTAAGAACGATGCAAAAACAAGCTGCCGAAATCTGTTCGACGATATAGTTTTTGCTACCGATTTTTCCGATTTTTCACTCAAATCCATTCCGTTAATTTTGAAAATACCCGTTGATGTAGTTAAACTTTTTACCTTACTGCACGTTATAGACGAAAAATTAATTAGAGGGCTTAAGGATTCTACGCAAGCCGAATTGGAATATTATGAAAAAAATCTTGCCGATAAATTTGAATCCGTAATGCGCGGCCTTAATTACAGATTTGCAAAAGAAAAGTCTAATATTGCTATCGTTGTCAAAAAAGGCGCTCCTTGCAAGGAAATAATCGATTATATCGAAGAAACCGGTAAAAAACTGTTAATTTTAGGCTTTAAAGGAAGAGATAAAGAAGGAATAAAAGAAATTCTTTTCGGAAGTACGGCCGAAAGGATAATAAATGCTCTTCCTTGCTCGATATTTATCGCTAAATGAAATAAAGATATATTTAATATTTAATCTGTAACGACGGGAGTATTTATATTGCGATATGATTTAGCGAAGAATCCGAATAAAATCGTGGCAAAAATTAATATAAAGGCAACTAAACTATATGCATTTATATAATTAAAATAATCGAATGCCGCTCCTACCGCAACAGGTCCAAGAACAAAACCGAAATCGCTTAACGTCCTATAAATGCCTATTGCCTCGTCGTAACGGTTTTTGTCTACGCTGTCCATTAAATAAAGGTTTCTTGCAGGACCTGAAAATCCGCCGCCTGCGCTTAATAAAATAATGGATAATCCGAACGATATCAGGTTTTTAAATATTATAAAGCTTAAAACTCCGGCGACAGTAATAATGAAAGAGGTTATTATAGATTTTTTAACTCCCATAAAGTTTATAACTCTGTCAGAATAATATGTAAGAACGACGCCGATTACCGCCGATATAGAAACAAGCAGTCCTATGTCGGCTTTATTTAAGCCCATTACGCTGTATCCTACTAAAGGCACCAGTTCTCTTCTCGAGCCTATTCTTGAAAAGAAAAAAGTAAACGTTAAAAAACATAATGCGATAAAATTAAAATTATACAGAAGCGCAAAATATTTTTTACGTGTATTAATGCCGATATTTTTATCTGCATCGGCAGTTTCGATAGAAGTTCTGCCGTCGGTATCGATGTAGATATTTTCAATGGAATTATCTTCCGTATCTGTTTGTATTTTTATGTTTTCTTTTACGTTTTCCGCATTGTCTTGCAAGGATGTTTCGTCTATATGATTTATGCTGTTTAGGAATTTTTTATTGTAAAAAGCTATTATTACTCCTGCGGCCATTATTAAGGCATAAAGCAAAAATGCGGCTTTATCGGAAAATTCGTAAGCGACTAAGGCTCCGATAAACGGCGCAGACCCCATTGAAAGTCTTCTTGCTATCATATACCTGCTTAAAACCTTTGCTCTCTTTTCTTCTTTATAAAGGCGTTTAGTCAGGATTATCATCGAAGACGTGTTGATTATGCCGGAGCCGAATCCTTCGAGAAATCTAAATAAGAAAAGCTGATAATATGAAGTGGAAAGCAGGTATCCAACTGCTCCCAGAAAAATAGACAGTATTCCTATGTGTATATATTGCGCATTTAGTTTTTTGCTTATAATGCTTATAGGAATATTTACGAATATGCGTGCAAGTCCGAAAGATGCAATTATTAAACCGATGGCGATTATGCTTGCGCCCAGACTTTTTGCGTAAAGAGGAAGCACGACGGTATTTAATCCGAGTCCGAAATCGGCAAGGGCTATTGTCGAAAGTATTGCAATTAAAAGCCTTTTTGTAGATACAGGTTTTGCGGATACGGGCGTAGGTTTCGGTTCCATAAGCAGTTATTTTACAGCATAATGACTTTTTAGTCAATTATTGCCTTGCTTATTGCCTTGCTTTTGTTTAGTTTTATGACCTTCTTGCATATGTTCTTGCATGTTGTCAAATTAATAGATTTGATATATAATTAATATCATGACGGACTTATATTTAAAAAGCGACGAAAGCGAAAGCGGTTCAAGTTCCGGACATTCTAAAAATACCAAAGCCGTTCTGGATACTATCGATTTGCTTCAAAAGTATCTTGCCGCAGAAGTAGCCGGCAGAGACCTTTACGTCGAGCAGGCTAAAACCCTCAAAGACCCTATTTTAGTTCAGGCGTTAAAATCTTTTGCATCCACAGAAAGCGGGCACATCATAAACATTAGGGAAAAAATAACCGAACTCGGCGGAACGCCTAATACTTTAAATTCTATCAGGGAAGCTCAGAAGGGCGTGAGCGAGGCATCTCATCAGGTTTCGGCTCCTCTCGATATGCTTAGAATCGATTTAAAAATTGAAGAAAACGCAATTAACGATTATACTGCCGGATTAGAAGTAATAGGCGATCCGGGCGTAAGGGCGCTTATAGAAAACAATCTTGCCGAGGAAATTCACCATTCTTTATACTTATCTAAAAGAATAAACGAAATTTTAGAAACCACCAAAGCGCGTATAGGCGCTATTAAAGGAATAGAAAAGCCGGGAGGGAAAGAAGCTTCGGAAATTTTTAAGGCTTCGGTCGAAGTCGGACAGTCAAGGCTTGAAAGAAGCTGGCTTGAAATGTCTATGTCGGGACTTATAGCCGGCATGAACGTTACTTTCGGCATAATCGCTTCTTCATACGTTGCCGGAGCGACCGCTCCGTTAGTCGGCGCTAATGTGGCAAAAATCCTCGGAGCGCTTTTTTTCCCTATTGGTTTCATGTTTTTAATGATAGGCAAAAGCGAGCTTTTTACGGAAAATTTTTTAGTTCCGGTAACCGCAGTCATCGCAAAAAAAGGCAGAATCCTTGAGCTTTTAAAATTATGGTCTCTTACGCTTATCGGCAATATGGCCGGTATTTTTATTTTTGCTCTCGTAATAGCAGGCTCGTTAAATCAGATTGTTCCGTCTTTCGTCGTTAATCATATACACGGCGTTGCAAACAGCTATATGAACAGAACGCCCTTCGTAATGATTTTAAGCGCTGTATTTGCCGGCTGGCTTATAACTCTTATGACATGGCTTTTAATAGCGTCAAGCGGCACGCTTGCAAGAATTTTTATTATATGGGTCGTCGGTTTTATGATATATCTAAACTCCTTCAGCCATATAGTAGTGGCGTCGTCAGAAATTTTAATTGCAATAAATACCGGTTCGCATATTTCTTATATTTCTTGGCTTTATAGATATGTTCCGTTAACGCTTGTCGGCAATATGATAGGCGGTTTATTTTTCGTTACTATTTTGCAGTATTTGCAGATTTTACACTCCGTGCCAACGGCTCATGACGATCTTATTTCCGCTTCTTCGTATGAACTTGATATGATGGGCGGCGGAAACGGCAGGGCTAAATATGACGCTATGGAAAACGTAGAAAATATAGAAGACACGCTTTAAATAAAATTTGACTTTTTTATTTATCGTGATATTATAAATATTATTAAAGAGTATTTTTAAAATATAAGTGTTATTGCATTTTAGCAGATATAAACGAAAACGGTAAAGCAGGAGAGCTTTATGGAATATGATGAAAATGGAGTAAGTATAGTTCCCGCCGAATTAAAAAAAGAAATTTTCGAAGAAGCAAGAAAAGATTTCCGGTATGAAGAGTATGTTAGAGGATGTTTAAACTGCGGCGTCTGCACCGGCGGATGCCCGCCCCACAGATTTTTCGATTTTTCTCCGCGTATAGTTCTGCAAAAAATGAAGTCAAAAGACCCTGAGCTTATCTGGACGATGATGGACGAATATGTATGGGCTTGTTTTCAGTGTTTTACATGCGCGATGATTTGTCCGTTTTTAAACAGCCCCGGAGGCGTAATAGCTATATTAAGGGAAATTGCCGTACGAAGAGGATTCGAATCGGCGAAAAAAGTTTTAAAACCTTATTCGCGCGTGCTTTTAAAACTTACCGCATACGGCAATCAGCTTTCTCCAGACATGATACAGCCGGATTTCTTTCCGGACTGGGGGCCGCATATAGGATATGCTTCGACGGATCTTGCCGTAAAAAGAAAGGCTATTCCTATGCCGACCCTTCAGGTTACCAATTTGGCATGGGACGTCGCTCCCGAAACGATGAAAGAATTATACGATATATTTGACGAAGCCGGAGTTTTTAAAATAATAGAATCCGTCGACCCTTCGCTTTACGAAATAATCCAGGATATAGTGGACGACGTCAGGAGTTCTTAACGGGAAGCGATAATTAGTCTTAATTTATATAGCCTGGATTCCCGCCTGCGCAGGAATGACAAAATAAGCATGGGGGAATAATAAAGAAAAGACGGGAATTATAAAATAAGGTAAATATTTAAATTAAAGTTTAGTCATTCCCGCGCAGGCGGGAATCCAGAAATAAGGAGACATAGATATGGCTATAGAAATCAGCAACAGGCTCGGTCTTGCAAACGTAAAATCGGATTATATCCACACCGCCGGAAGAAAACTAGAAGATATACATGAGCGGCTTCTCGAACTTGAAGCAAAAGGAGAGGTTAAGGTAATACATATAAAAGAAGAGAATAAACCCATAGAAGCCGAAACCCTGCTTGGATGGAAGAAAAAAATTCCTACCAATAAATTATGGCATCACAAATCATGCGGACAGTGCGGCAATATTCCCGGATATCCCGTGTCTCTGCTGTGGTTTATGAATCAGATGGGTTTTGAATACGTCGACGAAAGAAATCAGACGTCATGCACCGCTTGGAATTACCACGGTTCTGGAACATCTAATCCGGTCGGGCTTGCCGCCGTCGCCGTAAGAAACTGGCACAGGGCATACGAATTAGGTTTATTTCCGCTTTTTCACTGTGCTACTACTTTCGGCGACTATAAAGAGATGAGAAATTTGCTTGTCGAAAATAAAGAACTGCGCGACGAAGTGCGCAGAATTATGCATAAAATAGGAAGAGAATTAGTCATCCCCGAATATATAGTGCATTACAGCGAATGGGTACACGTTATGCGGTTTGAAATAGCAAAGTTAAAAAAATACGACTTAAGCAGCATCATAGCGACAGTTCATCCCGCCTGCCATACATATAAAATGATTCCGGAAGACTGCATTTACGACAAAGATATATATGCGGGGAAAAGAACCGCCGTTTCTACCGGAGTAATGCTTGCTCTCGGAGCGCAGGTGGCTGATTATTCTACATGGTACGACTGCTGCGGTTTTGGTTTCAGGCATATATTGACGGAAAGGGAAGCGTCGAGGTCTTTCGTAATGGACAGAAAAATAAGGCCGATGGTCAGGGAAGCCCATTCCGACGTCTGTATTACTCAGGATACCGGATGCACCACTACCTTGGATAAAAATCAGTGGATAGGAAAAGCTATGGGCTACACGGAACAGGTTCCGGTTATGGCGGACGTTATGTTTGCGGCGTTGGCGTGCGGCGCGGACGTTTTTAAAATCGTCCAGCTTCAATGGCATACCACCGATTGGAGACCTTTATGCGAAAAAATAGGAATAGACTGGAAAAAATCGGAAGAAGAATACAACGCCTATCTCGAAGAACTTAAAGCGGGCGGCAAAACCGTTAATTTATACGAGTATCCGAAAAGTTAAAACTGGATTCCTGCCGTCTTTACCTGCGTCAACGGCGTGCGTTGACAATGATGCAGGCAAAGATATGCAGGAATGACAAAAATAAAAAGATTAATTAATATTAATTAACACGGCGATTTAATGGAGGATGTTTTATGTCTGAAAATATTTTAGTGATAGGCGGGGGTCCGGCAGGTTTGAACGCGGCAGTTATGCTTTCCGAATTGGGAGTTAATGTAGCTTTGGTTGAAAGAGATTCGTTTCTCGGCGGCAACCCTAAAAAATTCAAATATAAATTTTTATTTCCCGATATGCAGCCGGCAGACAACGTAATTGGGGAGCTTATTAAAAGAGCCGAATCAGGCGGTAACATCAAAGTTTATTATTCTTCCGAAGTTTCGGATTTTAAAGAAAACGGAAAAAAATTCGACGCCGTTATAAAGTCTGCATCGGGAAGCGAAACTAAAACATTCGATTCCGTTATCGTTGCTACGGGTTTTGAGCATTTCGACCCGGCAAGAGACGCAAAGTATTCTTATCAGCTTTTCGACGACGTTATAGATATAAAAGACCTCGAAAGAATGATGGGAGAAAATAATTTCGTAAGGCCGTCAAACGGCAAGCCGCCCAAAAAAGTAGCGTTTATTCTATGCGTAGGCTCAAGGGACAGGCATGTCGGAAACCAGTATTGTTCCAGAGTCTGTTGTACGGTTTCCGTAAAACAGGCTATTGAAATGAGAGAGCATTTTCCGGACTGCGAAGCGTATATATTTTACATGGATATAAGGACGTACGGTTTTTTTGAGGATTTATACTGGAAAGCTATGGAAGAACATGACGTGCAGATAGTTAAAGGCAGAATTGCGGAAATTACTTCAGGACCGGACAATACGGTCGTATGCAAAGGCGAAGACACTCTTTTAAGGGGGCCGTTCGAAATTCCCTTCGATATGGTAGTTCTTGCTTCCGGTATGGAAGGCGGACCGCAGTCTCCCGAAATATCGAGCAAGCTTGGCATCGAACTTGACGAACACGGTTTTTTAAAGCCGGAAAACGTTACGCTTTCTCCGTTTAAATCTAATAAACCCGGAGTTTTTTTGGCAGGCGCGTGTACCGGGCCTAAGGCTATTTCCGATTCTATTACCGAAGGCGCCGCCGCCGCTATGAATGCTTATACTTATGCCGTAAAAAACAGGTAAAATGCCTTATATACTAAAAAATAACAAAATAGATAAAAGATACGAAGAAAAATTTTTCGAGATAGTAAGAGAAAATTTACCGGATGAAAAAATAGAACTTTTTAATTATCTTTTGAAATTTAAAACGGAAATTATAAAGGAGTTTTTATCAGATGTCATAAACGCATCGAAAACCGGAGGTAAATTAAAAAAAGAAAAAGCGGATGAAATATTATCCATGATTTTTTCGATTAGAAGGCATAAGGAAAAAATTTTAAACGGCGTAAGCGAAGAAACTTTAAAAAATTCGTTTGTCTCGCTATCAGATTTTAAAAAGTCCGCCGAAATAAGAATAGGGCGTTTTTTAGAATTGTTTTCCTATGATGACGTTATAGTTAAGAGAGACATAGCTTTAGAGCTTTTGCATTTTTACGAACCGGATAAGAATGTTTTTTGGACTTCATGGGTTTACAGACAGGATAACGGAACTGGATGTCTGCCTTATATGGCAGATTTTTTGAAAAGAACGTGGGACGGCAATCCTTACATTATGCCTTTCAGTATTAAAGAAATGAAAGACGAAATCGATTATCTTTACGAACTGTCAGGCAAAAACGGGCTTAATTTGGAACGTCCTTACGGTGCGGATATTCTGCTAAGCTATATGTATTCGGACTATGTTTATAAAATGGTTTATGCCGAATCTAAGTCTTTGTCGGTCGGCGTTCCGGATGGATTTACTTTAATGAAAAAACTTCTCGGTATCGAAAAGTTGGAACAGGCAATAAAATAGGAGGAAAAATATGGCTATAGAAAAACATGATAAAGAAAATTCGGGCGGCGGCAGACCGGTTGCCGAAAAGGGCGAGCATATAGTAGCAAGACATCTTATTGAAGACGACAATATTAAAGAAGAAAAAAATCTGGTTATCGACGGCGTAGATGTTTCCGGCCGCTGGAATACCTTCATTATTTCACGCGTTAATTCCGAATTCGACAGAAGTTTTTTTGAAGAAATTAAAAAAACAGTAGCAGGTTCCAGGATAAACAGGTGCTGGCAGTGCGGAATGTGCACGGCAAGCTGTACCGTGACGCCTTTATACAGGAGGTTTAATCCCAGAGCGTTTATTTATATGATGCAGTTGGGCAACTTAAAAGAGCTGAAAAAATATATAGACGTTGCCTGGAGATGCGTGGGATGCTATAAATGTTCCCAGAGATGTCCCAAGCAGGTAAATCCCGCCGAAATGATGGAAGCTCTTGCGCTTGTTATAAAAAAATATTTTCCGGAAGAGGTTAAAACCAAATTAAAACTTGACGAGGAAGTAAAAAAAATATACGAAGACATGATAATAGGTCACGGAAGGTTGGATCTCGCTAAGCTTCATACATACGCAATACAAAAATCCGGCAGAACGAAAGAACTGCTCGGAAAGATAGAAAGAGACGCTATTTTTAAAATGGTTAAAGACGGCAGGGCATTTTCCGTATTAAGGCTGGGCAAGCCTCATAACTGGAGCAGTTCTAAAGAAGCTATGGAAAATTATTTACGTAAACTAAATACAATTGAAAACACCGAAGCGGGGGTTTAGATAAATGGATAAATTAAAAGAAAATCAAGCTGCGTATTATCCTGGTTGCGCATTATTGACTATAGACAGAGCTTACAATAATAGTTCAAAATTAGTTTCAAAAAAAATGGGTATAGAACTTGTCGAAATTCCGGATTATAACTGCTGCGGAATAGGCGAAATGAAATCAAAGGGGGCGGCTTCTATGTATATGCCCCTTAGAAATATGATGCTTGCTAAAAACAGGCTCGGCTCTAAAAATTTAGTTATGGCTTGCTCGGTATGCTACCACGAATTCAGCAGGTCTATTGCGAGGGTTAAGGAAAACCAAAACGAACTTTCCGCCGTTAACGAAATATTTAAAGAAGCGGGCGAATTTAACGAGGAATATATTCCGGACGGCGAAGCAAGACACATTCTCGAGTTTTTGTATAACGAAAAAGGCGTAGAAGAAGTAAAAAAGAACGTCGTTAAACCCCTTAAAGGACTTAAAGTAGCTCCTTATTATGGATGCCTTTATTCCAGACCTTCTATGTACACCTTTACGGATAAAAAACCTAAAATGGATAATTCAGAAAGACCCCGTTTCATGCATGAATTTTTAGAAGCATTAGGTGCGGAAACTGTTTTTTACGGCAATGAAGTGCAGTGCTGCGGCGGCAGAAACGTAGTTCAGGACGAGGAAACATCCTTTACCTTATGCTCTCAGACGATTTCAAAGGCTAAAAAAGCCGGAGCCGACGTTATAGCTCTTATATGCCCTAAATGCGCCGGCGCATTAGACGTCAATCAGCCTAAGATAGTCGAGAAATTTGGAAAGGACTCCGAACTCCCTATTGTTTATCTGACGCAGTTAATGGCATTAGCGTTCGGTTTTTCAAAAAAAGAAGCGGAATTCAGCGATATGATTTCGGAACCGTTAAAAGTTCTTAACGAAAAAGGTTTTTAAATTTTAAGTTTAATTTTTTAAATTAAAATTCTTTAGAAGAGAATTTTTTAAACATATATTTATCTTTGTAAAGAAAATCTTTTAATATATAAAATTTTACCGTCCTGATTTTCTGGCCGAATTTATTTTTTATCACGGTTTTCTTAACGAGAGAACAACTCTTAAAATTTTCGCATAAGCTTTTTTCTAAGTTTTTTCCGTATTTTGTATCTATCACGTAAAGAAAATTCCGTCCTTTTTTGTTTTTAAAATTATTCCAAAGCGAATATTCATTGTTTCTCATAAAATAGTTAAACGAGTACGTCTGCGGTCTTCCTTTAACGTAATATGCAAGTTCGCTTGCAGTTTGAAATCTTCTTGCGGCTATAAGAAGCCGGTCTTTTTTGTATTTATTTAAAATAAAATCTGCATCTTTGCCAATATTTTTCCATCCCAGCATATCCCTTAAAGGACTTTTGCTTATCTTAACGTTAAACAGTTTTCCTACCGCGGGATAATAAGGGGAAATAAAAATAATAACCGAAAACAGAATGCCGGTAATAAACGAAAGGCCGTAAAAATAAACGATTATTTTTTTTATTTTCTTATTAGAAGTTTCATAAAGTCTGTAAGCGACAAGAGAAGCAAGCAGGAAAGCCGGAAAATATAAAAAAACAGGCCAGTTAGGCTGAACCATAGTTTTTGTGCATTGATATAAAAAATATAAAAAAGGTATTATAGATGCCGAGGAAAGGACTAAATAAACGTCGTTCTTTTCTTTTAAGGCGATGTATAAGCCGGCAAATATAGAAACCATCATTATTAAAAATAAAAATGGAGAAATAATACCCGCCTGCGATCCTATAAATAAAGTAAGGTTTTTTGAAAATATATCAAAGCTTTTATATCCGCCCGACAGCGTCATAAGATGCCTGAACGATACGAAATCGTTAAAGCTGTTCCAAACTATTACGGGAGCAAATATAATTACCGATATTAAAAACGCTATATAAGGCTCTTTTTTAAAAAGATATTTTCTGTGTTTACGGCTTAAAATAAGAAAAGCTAAAACTATAGGATAAATAAATGCCGCCGTATATTTACTCAGTAAAGCAAATCCGGTGGATATTCCGATTAAATACCAGTAAAAATCTTTACCGGAAATAATAAAATATATCAACAGCAGAATCGTCAACGAAAAAAACAGCATCTGTAAATTTCCGTAAACTATCAGAATAGAACCTATATTTAATATCGGAACTGCATTTAATAAAATCGCCCATATTAACGGCGGCAAGGTTTTTCCGGTTATTTTTTTTAAAGCCGAATATGCAAACAAAGACAAAAGCAAAGAAATAGCGGGCGCGGCAAATCTGACGAAAAACTGGGAATTGAATCTTCCGAAAAAAGTTGTTAACGCGATAGTATAGGCAACCATAGGAGACATATCGTAATATGAAAGAGCAAGATGCCTCGACCATTGCCAGTAATAAGTTTCTTCCGGTATAAGATCTATTTTAGTTATCAATATAAGCCTGACGGCGAATAAAATAATCAGGATTAAAAAAAGAGAGTAAGTAATTATTTTGTTTTTATTCATAGTGTTATTAATTTTTTTAGAAACATTATACGATTTTTAAAGTTAAAATAAAATCAAAAAGATTATAATTTTTATAAAAAATAATAAAAATACTTGACATTTAATTTAATTGAAGGTATTTTATATTTAGATAAATTTTATATAAATTAAATTTAAAAAATAATTTATTAATATTTTATATATAAAGTTTTGTATATAAATTGCCGATTTATTTAATAAAGTGAGGTTTTCATGGCGCTTAAATTTGGAATAGGTTCAAAAAAGAGCGTGGGTATAGACATTGGATCCAGCTCTATTAAAGTAATTGAACTTTCTAAAAGCGGACATAAATATTATATAGACGTTTTAGACACAATAGACCTTCCTTCCGGAGCCGTAGGAGGAGGCATTGTAAACGATGCGGCTTCTACCGCTTCATACCTTAAAAATTCTCTTGCGAAGCACGGCGTCAGCGAAAAAAAAGTAGTAATCGGAATACCCTGCAAGCACGTAATAATAAAAACTATAGAAATGCCTAAAATGAAACCGTCGGAACTTGAATCTTCGATTTATTACGAAGCTCAAAGATATATAACGTACGACATGAACGAAGTATCATTGGATTACGTGGTTTTGGGAGATTCGCCGTCCGAGCCGTCAAATAACGCTATAATGATAATTGCCGGCAAAAAAGATATAATAGAAAACCAGTCCGATTTTTTTCACGAGTGCGGTTTAAATCCTTATATAATAGACGTGGACTGTATAGCTTTAGAAAATATGTTTAATTTTAATTATCCCGAAGAATTCGACGAACTTATATCCATAGTAAAAATAGGCGCGTCTGAAACAAACGTACACATAATCCAAAAAGGGACTAATTTATTCAGAAGAGATATACCTATCGGCGGAATCAACATAACCGAAGAAATAGCCAAAAAATTTCAAATTAATTTTAACGAAGCCGAAAATATTAAAACCGGAAATATGGGAAACAGAAGCGAAGATTTTAAATCGGAATTCAATATATATTTAGATATGATTTTGACCAGGGTTATTTCCGAAATTCACAGGACCATAGACTATTTTGCGGCAAATAACGACAAACAGTATCCGAAAAAAATTTATTTAACGGGCGGTTCTGCGCTGCTCGGCAGCATATTGCAGGAAATAGAGAGCAAAATCAATATTCCTGCATCAAATTTAAATCCTTTTAGAAATTTACTTTTTAAGCATGAATCGTCCGATGCTATTCATAATTTTTTCGGAGTAGCCGTCGGTCTTGCGTTAAGGGGAGCGGAATAAATTGATTAAAATCAATTTGAACAAAAAACCTAAAAAAGTAAAAATTTCCATAGAAGCGGGAAGCCTGCGAAATATGCTTATCTTCTTAATAATTCCGGTTATAGCGGGCGGAATAGTTATTTTTTTAATGCAGTCTTCTATAGAAAGTAAAATAAACGATATAAATAAGAATATAAAAATCTATAATGCAAAAACGGTAGTGTTAATGCCCCAAGTCGAAAAAGTCAACGCGCTTAAAGCAAAGGATGCTCAAATATTGCAAAAGATTAACATTATTAAAACGTTAAAAAAGGCTCAGATGGGTCCGTTGGGATATATATATTACATTACTGCGGCAATTCCAAGGTTTTCATGGATTAATTCTTTAAAATCCAATAAAGGCGTTATATCCGTTTCAGGAACAGCATTAGACGGGCAGGTCGAGTCTATATTTATGAATAATTTAAGCAAAACGGGTTTTTTTAACGACGTAAGTTTAATACAGACTTCCGAAACAAAAAAACAAGGACTGAAACTGCAAAATTTCAGCATGACTATGAACGTAAAAGGCGAAGCATTGTCTAAAAATGCTTTAAAAAAATAATATGAATTTAGAATCTATAAAATCTAAAATCGATTTAAAGAATCCTAAAGTTTTGGGAGCAATTATAAGCATAGTTTTGTTTATAGTTATTATAGGCGTTTACTATTATTTTATATATTCCGGATTAAAATCGAAGGAAGCGCAAAAACAAAACACGTTAAATGCCGCAACGTCTAAATATAATTCGTATTTGTCGTTAGCAAGGAGCTATCCCGTTATAGTAAAGCAGGATAAAAAGTTAAGCAAGGAATTTGCAGGTTTGCTTTTAGAACTTCCGTCTAAGAAAAATATACCTCAGCTTTTAATGAAAATTTCGAACTACGAAAAAGTTTTAAATCTTAATTTGAATATGTTTAAACCGGATAAAGGAACGGCTAAAGGTTTTTACGAAACCGTTCCTTTTTCTATGAATATAAGCGGAAATTTTTATAACGTGTATAAGTTTTTTTATAAACTTGCGTCTATGAAAAGAATAATCGACGTCCACGGCGTTTCTATTTCAAAGAAAGCTAAAGGCGGCAGCGTTTCGGTTTCTTTTCAAGGAACTACTTTCTCGTTCATAGGAGCCGTAAAGCCGAAGTTTCCGGTAAAGCCGGCGCAAAAACCGACAACGGTCAAGAAACCATAGAAATAAGCAAGGCAATGAGTTAAAGAGGTATAAAATGGCAATTATTAATAAACCGCCGATAAATAATACAAACGATATGGCTGAAAATTTAATTAAAAAAATAAAACAGGGGAAACGGTTTAAGTTTATTTTTGAATTTTTATCGTTTGCCGCATTTTTAGTTTTTTTAACCGGCTTAATTTTTTATGCACCTTCTTGTTATGCAGGCAGCGTTAATAATAACGGAACGCATAATAAAAGTAAACAGGTTAAAAAAGTAAAAAGCAGCAATATCGCGTATCCTTATTATTTAAAGAGGGACCCGTTCCAGACTTTTTTATATACCCAAAGGCCGACGACGTCATTTAAATCAGGAGAATTGCCTTTATTGCAGTACGCCGTTTCGTCCCTGAAAGTCGTCGGCATTATGAGCAGAAGAGGAAAATATTTTGCTATGGTTCAGACGCCGGACGGAAGGTCTTATATAGTTACCGACGGTTCTTTGATAGGCGTAAACAGGGCAAAAGTTGTTTCCATTACATCTAGCGCCGTAAATTTAGTAGAAAGAACTTATAATATTTTAGGTCAAATGCGGTCCATGAATTTAGTTATGCCGCTACAATAGAGCAATAACAATAAAAATAAAACAATGCGATAGTTATTAAATTTTATTAGCTATGGAGAACATAATATGAGAACGAGAAAATTATTATTTATGCCTTTTATATTTATATTATTCTTTATTTTGTCCGCCGGAATTAGTCTATCTTCGGCTTATGCAGGGCAAAACACTGATGGCGGTGGAAACGGCAGCGGAGTCAAAAAATTTTTCGTAGATCCTTCCGATATGAGAGTCAGCTTCAATTTTCAGAATGCTAACGTTTCCGACGTAATAAGAATGATAGCGAAAGTTTCCGACATGAACGTTTTGATAGGCTCAAACGTGAAAGGAACGGTTACTATGAAAATGAAAGACGTTCCGTTGAAAAATATATTATCCCTTATATTAGAGGCTTACGGTCTCGGCATGATAAAAAAGGACGGAATATATTATATAAACTCTACAGGAACTATAGCGACCGTAGTCTCGTCGGAAAAAAAAGCGAGAGCGATTTCGGAACATAAAGTAACGAGACTCGTTCCAATTAATTACGTTTCGGCAAGCGGTTTGATGGCAAAAGTAAAATCGGTCTTAAGTTCGCAGGGCAGGGTAGTTTACGATAAATCCCTTCATTCTTTGCTTATTACGGATATTCCAAACCGCGTCGCGAGAGCCGTAAGATTGGTAAAAATGCTAGATAAAAGAACGCCTGAAGTCGAGATTATAGCTAAGATGGTCGAGGTAAGCAAAAATTATTCAAACGAGCTTGGCATTAACTGGAACGGCAGCTATCTCGGCGCCGCTCCTGCTTCTTCAAACGCCGCCGTTACGCCTAATTATTTCAGCGGTCAAACTACCGGCAACCCTGCCGGACCCGGTTTAAGTCCTACGCTTACTACTTCGGCTGCGGCAGGAACTTTTACGGTAGGAATATTAAACTCTTATGCCAGCATTAACGCAACATTAGAAGCATTAGAAAGTCTGTCGAGAGCAAAATCAATTGCTTCTCCTAAGGTTGTCGTTCTTAATAACCAGACTGCAACGATTGAAAAAGGTCAGACCCTTTACCTGCCCGGCGTCGCAGGAGTAGGCGCAACTGCCGCTCCGCAGGCTATAACCGCGCAGATTTCGCTTCAAATAACTCCACATATAATGGCTAACGGAAACGTTAAACTCGTCATTAATTCGTCGAATAACACAGTAGCTCCTCCGGTTTCCGGCGCACAGGCTACTCTTGATACGGAAAGCGCCAATTCTACCGTTATCATCAAGAACGGACAGACAGTCGTTATAGGCGGCGTTTACCAGATGAGCAAGACCGTTTCTAACAGCGGCGTTCCAGGACTTATGAGCATTCCGCTTCTCGGCTGGCTTTTCAAAACAAGAAGCGTCAGCTATTCAAAAGACGAACTTATGATATTTATAACGCCCAGAATAATTAACGGTTAACATCAAGGCTTTTAATTATTCCGTTTTTTTGATAAAATTAAGCAATGTTGACAGACGTTCAAAATTCAAAAGACGGAAGAGGTATAGCCATAGATAAGGTCGGCATAAAAAACCTGCATTATCCTATATCGGTTCTCGATAAAGCAAAATCATTCCAGCATACCGTGGCAGACATAAATATGTACGTGGACCTTCCGCATTATTTCAAAGGCACGCATATGAGCCGCTTCTTAGAGGTTTTAAACGAATATAGAGGCGAGATAAGCATAGTTAATTTTCCGGATATTTTAAGAAAAATAAAGAAAGTTTTAAACGCAGGTTCGGCATCCGTCGAAATTGAATTTCCGTATTTTATAGAAAAAACCGCTCCGGTTAGCGGAAAGAAAAGCCTGATGGAGTATATTTGCTATTATAACGGAACTATAAAAGACGGAAAAGCAGCTGCGCCTAAACAGGAAAAAGCAGAAATAAATGGAATAAAGAGGTCGGTAGCAATAAAGAGGTCAGAAATAAAGGTATCGGCAATAAAGGGGTCAGAATTCAATTCTGACCCCTTTATTGCCGATAAGAAAGAGTCCACCTACGCTCCCTGCACCGACGACGAAAGCGTAATAATAATCGGCGTCAAGGTGCCTATAAACACTCTTTGTCCATGTTCTAAAGAGATATCGAAATACGGAGCGCACAATCAGAGAGGCATCGTTTCGGTTTCGATAGAGTTCGATAAACTGATATGGTTCGAGGATATAATAGCCGATGTGGAATCGTGCGCAAGCTCCCCTATTTATTCGCTGTTAAAGAGGGAAGACGAGAGGTTTTTGACCGAACATGCTTATGAAAATCCTATGTTTGTCGAGGATGTGGCAAGGTGCGTAGCGGGAATACTCAAAAAGAATAAAAATATTAAATGGTTCAGGGTGGAAGCGGAAAACTTCGAAAGCATACATAATCATAATGCATATGCGATGATAGAGGGTTGAAGGGAAACAGAGGTTTGTCATTCCCGCGAAAGCGGGAATCCAGAAATCGGTATTAAAAAATTATGTAAATAAAGGTGTCAGAATTCAATTCTGACACCTTTATTTCTGAGGAGGTAATAATTAAAATGCTTAGGTTTTTGACGGCAGGCGAATCGCACGGCAAGGGGCTTGTTACCATAATCGACAATTTTCCTGCCGGCGTTAAAATAGACGAAGATTTTATAAACGAAAAGCTGAAGCTAAGACAGTCGGGTTACGGAAGGGGCGCAAGGCAGAAGATAGAAACCGACAAGATAGAGTTTTTATCAGGCGTCAGAGGAGGGTTTACTACCGGTTCGCCAATTTCGTTTTTTATAAAAAATAAGGATTACGAAAACTGGCGGGACAGGATGGACCCCTATAAATCCGTTCCCGAAGAAAGCAAAATTCATACTCCGAGGCCGGGTCATGCGGATTTTGCAGGTTCTATAAAATTTGGATTAGACGATATAAGAAATGTCCTTGAACGTTCGAGCGCAAGGGAAACTGCGTCGAGGGTTGCGGTCGGTGCAATCTGCCAGATATTTTTGAAAAATTTCGGCATTGAGTTTGCTTCGGCTGTGCTGAGTATTGGTGGGGTTGGAGTTGAGGCGGCTGAAATTTTGGCTGACACGCATGCGGCTAAGAAAAAGGGGTCAGAATTGAATTCTGACCCCTTTTTCTCCGAAACAGCCGAAACAGACCGCTTTTCTATCGATATTTTCGATCCTTCTATTCGTCGAAACATAGAAAACTCCGAGCTCCGCATGCTTTATCTCGAATATGAAGAAAAGGCAAAGATGTTTATCGACAAGATGAAAGCCGAAGGCGACACGGTCGGGGGACTGATAACCGCCCAGGTAAAAGGCGTGCCGGTGGGTCTCGGCAGTTTTACTCAGTGGGACGAGAAATTGGACGCGCACATAGCGATGTCCGTAATGAGTATTCAGGCAATTAAAAGCGTAGAAATCGGCGCCGGAGTAAAATCCGCCTATCTTAAAGGTTCGGAATGCCATGATTCGATTTATTGCAGCGGCAGTGGCGGCTTTTATAGAAAAACCGACAATGCCGGCGGCATAGAAGGCGGAATGTCCAACGGAGAAATAATAAGCGTAACATGCGCCATGAAACCGATACCCACTTTAATGAAGCCCTATCTCGACACCGTAGATTTAAATACCTGCGAAGCAAAAAAAGCATTTCTTGAAAGGTCCGACGTATGCGCCGTTCCTGCCGCGTCGATCGTCGTCGAATCCGCCCTCGCTTTTTCTATATGCTATTTTTTTCTTAAAAAATTCGGCGGCGACGGTTTTGCCGAGATTAAAAGAAACTATGACGGGTATTGCAAAAAATGAAAATAAGAACCAATATCGTGTTAATAGGTTTTATGGGAGCGGGGAAAACCGAAGTCGGGAAGATTCTGGCAAAAAATAAAGGGTTTAATTTCATAGATTTGGACTGTTTAATAGAAGCGTACGAAGGTATGAATATAACGGAAATATTTAAACAAAAAGGCGAAAGTTATTTTAGGAACCTCGAAACCGAAATTTTAAAAAAAATAGATAAATATAAATCCGATATATATAAAATAATTGGAAAATATAAAACAATAAACAGCAATGAAATTAAAAATGAAGTTAAAAGCTGGGTAATATCAACCGGCGGCGGAATGCCTGCCTTTAACGGAAATCTTAAACTTATCAAAAATATTGGAACGACGCTCTATCTGAAAGCCGATGCAAGGACTATTTACGAAAGGATAAAATCCGAAACGCACAGACCGGTTTTAGGCGAAAAAGGTTTTACCGAAGAAACCGTTGCCGAAAAACTTAAGGAAAGAGAAAAATTTTACTGGCAGGCCGATATCGTTATATACACCGAGGGATTAACAACGTCTGCAGTAGCCGAAGAAATCGGGATTTTTCTTAACAAAAATCAAAATTAAAGTTTTTTAAAAAGCTTGACGATTAAAATATGAAAGGATAGGTTATGCATCTAAATAATTTAGAAAATATGAGATAAAAATTAATTAAGGAGGTGAAGATTTTAGATTTATTATTATTTAGTCGATGTTATCTAAAAAGGGGCGAGGTGTTAATCTATTCCAAAATAAGTTTTAAAAAATAAAGCAAAAGCAACTTAATTTAACAATTTCGGCATGGATGCCGGAATAATTTATCACGGAGGATAAAAAAATGTATAACGGTCTATTTATCAATTCAAACCAATCAGCCATCATTGCAACGGACAATCTTCAAAACACCAACAATTCTTTAGGACAGGCGTTAAACGAACTTTCCAGCGGCTTGCAGATAACCGGCGCTTGGGTCAATCCGGCAGGCTACGAAATAGCTCAGAGCTTAAACGCAACTACTTTAGGCATCAATCAGGCAACGTCAAACGCCAACAACGGAAACTCCTTAATTAACATCGCTTCCGGCGCTCTTTCTACCATACAGGGAATGCTTGGCACGATGCAGACGCTTGCGACCAACGCCGCAAACGGAACGAACAGTAGCGCAAACTTACAGGCGCTAAACAGCGAGTTTCAACAGCTTCAATCGGAAATTACGCAGATTGCGGGTTCTACGTCGTTTAATGGACTGCATCTTTTGAACGGTGGCGGAACCCTAACCACATTGGGTTCTACTTCTATTTCTGCATTTTCTTTCCAAATAGGTCCAAATGCCGGTACAACTAACAACCAGATTTCAGTTTCGATACAGGGTGTTGCATCTAATCTATTAGGGTTAAATAATGGAACAAGTGTTCAATCTTCTCTGTCGCAGGTAAATTTGACCAGTTCTACTAACGCATTAACGGCTCTTTCTGCGGTTCAAGCGGCGGTTAATCAGGTAGCCGGCATAAGCGGTCAGCTCGGTTCTTACCAGAACAGGGTTACTCAGATACTTGGAAACCTTCAGACTGAAGGAACGAACACTCAGGCTGCATATAACAACATTATGGACGTAAATTTTGCTCAGGAAATGTCCCAGTTTACGTTGCTTTCTACTCTGGCTCAGTCCGGCGAAGCTATGCTTTCTCAGGCTTCAATGGTTCCGCAGGGACTTTTGACCCTGTTGAAATAAAATTATATAAACTAATGGGGACAGGCTTAATGGGACGGATTTGAAATCCGTCCCATTAAGCCCCCTAATAAAAGAAGTGATATATTATGGACCAGTTATCGTTAAACGTAAATGCCGTAAATATTGCTAACGGCAATAATGCATCGGATGCGAATAATATAAATGGGTCTGCGGTAAATTCCAAAAATAATACAGCTAATAAAAATAACGACAATGTCGCAAATAATACAAATATTTCCGCAAATAAAGCCAACCCGGCAAATAACAACGCCGGGAAAGAAAAAGAATTATCAAAACAGATAGAGTCGAATCTTAACCCGTCTCCTATGCTGTCTCAGGCAATGCTTTTTAAATGGGATGCAAGCGCCGGCGGCGCCGTCATTAACGTAGTAGATTTTAAAACCGGAAAAGTTCTGGCGCAGATTCCGCCTAATTCGGTTTTAAAAATGATGGCAAATTATCAAAAAGGTTCGATTTATAATAGTAAACTGTAACATTAATTTTGTTAATTAATTTTGTAAAATATATGTAAACCAATTATCAGAGGTAATATAAAATGTCGATAACTTCAACAGGCAGCAGTCTGACGCCGAGCTCATATCCTAATCAGGGTCTTATAGTTATGGGAACCGGTCCTGAGTCGGGTATAAATTATTCCGCAATTCTAAAAGCGCTTGACCAAGCGTTGTCTGCCCCTATTACATTGATGCAGGCCCAGGAAACGCCGCTTAATAATCAGCTTTCGGCTTGGCAGTCTATAGGTTCCGATATTTCCGCTTTAAGTTCGTCGGCTTCGGCTCTCGGACAGCCGTCATTGTTTCAATCTTTTACTGCAACTTCAAGCGATACTTCAGTTGCAACTGCTCAAGCTTCATCTTCGGCAATTCCCGGAACATACAATGTAACCGTTTCAAGCCTCGCAACTACGGGAGTAATTGCTTCGCAAGGTGTGGCGGCTACTTCTACGGCTGTAGCAAGCTCAGGTTCCACGGGGACGTTTAATATAACTGTTAACGGAAATACGACAGACGTTGCATTAAACTCTACCACAGGTTATACTTTGGCAGATTTGGCGCAGACTATAAATAATTCCAACGCGGGCGTTACTGCTTCCATTATCAACAACGGCGCAACATCCGACCCTTATCAACTTGTTCTTACAAGTAATAATACCGGAACCAATTATGCGCCTTCCGTTACGGATAATCTTACCGGTGGAACGTCTCTTACTTTTACGACTACTCAATCTGCCGCAAATGCAAAATTAAGTTATGAAGGTATAAGCATAACAAGCCAATCTAATACGGTAAAAAACGTTATTCCAGGCGTTACTCTAAGTCTTGCTTCTACAGGTTCGACCACTATAACGGTGGGTTTAGATACGCAAACCATAGACAATGCCGTGAGCAGTTTTATTTCGGCATACAATAAAGTAATAGGCGACGTGTCCGCACAGAATACCGTAACTTCGAGCGGTTCCGGAAACACGAAATCGGAAACTTTAGGTCCTCTCGGCGGCAATGTTTCGCTGACTAATTTGGTGAATAATCTTTATAGCTTTATAGGTAGCGAAGCGCCCGGTCTTTCCGGAAATGCCGGTCTTGCTTCTACTTACGGAATTACGCAAAGTTCAAGCGGTTCGGGAAAACTTCAGCTTAACGCTTCCGCGTTAAATAATATGCTGACGTCGGACCCTCAGCAGGTTCAGCAGTATTTAAGCGCATTAGTAAACGGCTCGCCTTCCGCTGACGGCGCTTCTCAACCCGGCGGTATGACGAATTTTTTAAATACATATACCAATTCTGCAAACGGCGTGGTGCAATTCAGCGAGGCGCAAATTAACACGCAGCTTACGAATATGAATAACCAGATTGCGCAGATGCAGGCTAATGTTCAGACTCAGATGGGCATGTACACCAAGGAGTTTTCTAATTTGGAGTCATATATAGGACAGATGCAGACGACTAATTCTGCATTGACCAGCAGCATAAAGCAGATGATTGCCCAAGGCGCTTAACTATAAAGGTATATAAATAAACTTTAAGGAGGATAAATTTTATATGGATGCAATTTCAAAATACGAAAACATAAACGTCAATACAG
>JAJYHI010000088.1 GCA_021784835.1 bacterium | reverse complement strand
TAGTTACTAACTGGATTAAGCCTGACCCTGAAATAAGCGGATTAATCGATAAAGAATATGCCCCCTATGCCGATAAGTTAAACGAAGAACTAGGAACCGCCGAAGACCTGTTGTACAGAAGGGCGACTTTCGTATGCTCTGTCGGAAGTCTCGCCGAGCAGGCTTTTATCGAAAAATACGATACCCCATTGGTGTTTACTCCAGGCTGGCGCTGGGGCGAGACTATTCTGCCCGGCGAAAAAATAACTATGGAGCATGTTTACGGATGGTACGGAACGACATATCCGGAGGTTTATAAATTTAATCTTAAAGGAAGCGTATTGTTTCAGGTTTATTCCGAAAGACTCAGCGACGTATTTGCTAAAGACCCTTATTTACAAATGGGAGGCGATTGTACAAGAGTTTCAAATTCTAAATTAAGCATAAGAATAAATGAAAGTATGTATAAAAGGCTCAAGGATTGGCTCATTATGGATAAAAAAATAGATTTTAACAAAGAATATCCATTAATTTCTACCGGAGTAATGATGCAGACGCTTTCCGATTTGCCTAATCAAGGTTTGGTTGAAGAAAAAGCATACGACGTAATAGCCGATTATATAAGAAAACATATATCCGTAAAGTCCGTTCCGAGTGAAGCAGTTATTTATAAACATTCGAGAACCGCAGGATAATTGCCGACTGAATAAATTTATTTTTTTTAAACTTTATTTGGATATATAGAACTAATTTAAAAAATTAATTTAAAATCATGTTGACTCTATGCTTAATTTTGATATAATAAAAATATAAAACATAACGAACGTTCTTTTTAATTTTAATAAACATGAGCAAAGAAGTATCCGAATTAACAAAAAAAAAGATATTTGATTACTGTATGGAAAGCTTTGCCGAAAACGGTTATAGCAATGTCGGCATAAGAAATATTTCTAAAGGAACAGGATTAAGCTCAGGCGCAATATATTATCATTTCTCTTCAAAAAAAAAGATTGCGCAGTTTTTATACGATACCGCAATCGAGATTCTTTTAAACAAAATAGTATCGGCTGTAGAAAAATCACCCAACGATCGAGAGGCGTTAAAATCTATTATATTTACGTTATTTAAATTAACGGATGAAGAGCCGCATCTTATGAAATATGTGCTTTACACTAAACATAAAGATTTTTTGCCCGAAGCCTTGCCGATATGTTCAGCCAAGCCCTTTGAATACATCAAAAAATTTATAAAAGCTAAAATTAAAGAGGGTGTTTTTAGGGATATGGATATATTAATAGCATCGTCTTTGATAATGGGGCCTGTTATTAGGATAATTCAGTTAAAAATGGAAAGTATAATACAAAAGGATTTAATTGGATATACAGATCCGTTGTTTGACGGTATTTCTAAATCTATTTTTAAAAATAAGCATTAAAAATCTTATCGTTATAAATTACGAAACAAGTTAAATTGTTAGTAACGGACAACAAATTTATTATTATGGAATACGTTAAAAATTATTTAAATAACTTGATGAAAAAACTTCTTCAATTTTCATTATTTTTACTTTTATCGTTTATTTTTTTAATCGATTCAGGAAATATTAATAATAGCGCAAATGCGGCGACAGAGTCGAATTTTAAGGTAGGAACTACCCCTTATGGACTTGCGGTCGGCAAAAAAGATAATGTTTATGCCGCTATAAGCGGTTTTAATAATGTGATTGAACTTAACCAAAACGGTAAATTAATTAAAAATATTAATACCGATTGGGCGCCTTCGGGAATTGTTATCAGCAAAACCGGCTATGTTTATGTATCGACAGGCATAGGAAATGTAGTAAAGCTTAATAATAAAGGTCAAATTCTTAAAAAAGTAAAAGTTGGAATTATTCCGGCAGGAATCGCCGTTGGACCCGATGGAAATATTTATGTAACATCCATACATTCAAAGACAGTTACGAAATTAAGCCCGTCGCTTACGGTTTTAAAGATTTTTTATGCAGGGATAGCTCCATACGGTATAGTTTTAAACGATAACGGTTTAATATATGTTACGAACTTCACAAACAAAGGCACCGTTACCGTATTAAACAAAAGCGGAAAGATAATAAAAGTATTTGATGCTCAAAGAAAACCGGAAGGCATTGCTATAGGTCCTGCAGGAAATATATATGTTACGAACGGGTTAAGCGACAGCGTTTTAAAATTTAATAAAAACGGTAAAATTTTAGAAAAAATTAACATAAAAGGAGCGCCTTACGGAATTGCGCTAAGCACTACCGGAAGCATGTTCGTCGCCTGTATATATGCCGATAAAGTCGTGAAGTTAAGCCGTTCGGGCAGGGTTTTAAATACATATAAGACAGGGAAAAATCCTAATTTTATATTAATAGACGATAATGGCGATGTCTGGACGGCAAACAGCGGGGATGGAACGGTAACCAAAATTAGCGGCGCAACTAAAGGAAAAGAGTTTTTCCCGTATAAAGGACCTATTTGGCAGGAAAGCTTTTAATTTAATTTCTAATTTAATATCTTAAAAGGAGGGATTTAAATGGCTGAAGAAAAAAGTTTAGAAAACGTAAAACCGGATGAGACGTTAGACGTGTTAGGCGAAACATGTCCTATTCCTGAAGCTATGGCTCATAAAAAGCTCAACAAAATGAAAGTGGGGCAGGTACTGGAGGTTTATACCGACCATGCGGCGGCGGTAGAGAATTCGTTCCCGTCCATGCTTAATAAGTTAAATTATCCTTACTGCGTAACAAAGACTGCTCCTGGTGAATTTACCATTAAAATTAAAAAAACATCATAAACTCAGTATTTAATTAGTTATAATTTAACTATAGGGGGTATTGTAAATTATGAATCCTTATTTTCTTGAATACGCTATAATAGGTATTGCAGGCTTAATTTTTGGGGCTGCGCTCGAAAGGGGAAGAATGTGTTTCGTGCTTGCAACTAATAATATGTTCATGGCAAAAGATACAAAAATCTTAGAAGGCATATTACTGGCTTTTGGAATTTCTATTCTTGCTTTCGGCGTCATAGAATCGTTAGGAATAGTTCCGATACAATCTGCAGTCCAAGGCGTATTTCCGGCAGGTTGGTATGATTTAGTCGGCTCGCTTTTGTTTGGTTTCGGCATAGGACTATGCGGAGCATGCATGAGCGGATTGATATTCAGGGCGGGTTCCGGATTTACTCAAAACTGGATGCAATTATTCGGAATACTTGTCGGAACGATATTCTTTGCTTTCATAATATTCCCGCTGACTAATTTTCTTTACTGGATTTTACACACTATACCGTGGCTTAACTTAAAACCGGGATTTGCCGACTATATTCCTCATGAATTGTTTGGAAACGCAGTATGGGGACCGTTTGTAGTGGCTCTAATTTTCGGCGGTATATTTCTCATTTTGGGATTATATTTGACCAAAAGGAGATTTGGCAAAATCAGTAAAGAACGCGGCGTAAACTATAAGGAGCCGATAATAACGTGGGATATGTTGAAATTTAAAGAGGCTTATTCTCCGAGGTTGGGCGGGATATTATTTGCCGTGGTTGCAGTTATAGTTTTTATAACGTCATATTTTACCGTCCATAAAGTTGCTTATATGGGCGTAACAACTCCTTACGGCAGTTTTGATACTTACATTTTAGCACCTTTCATAAATCTATATACTGCTGTAGGGCATTATAAAGCATCGTTTTTGCCCAAAATATCGTCAAACTGGTTTCAGATAGTGCCGGTTGCAATTCCTATGACCTTGCTTGTTATAACTACATTTGCCGGCTCCACGACTACGGCTATTTTAGGCGGGGAATTCAAATGGAGAGTGCCGAAAAGAAAAATAATGTTTCTTCAAAATTTTATCGGCGGCATCTTAACGGGCGTGGGCGCAAGAATAGCTTTAGGATGCAATATAGGTACTTTATGGTCAGGGTTTTTAATGTTTTCATGGGCAGGAATGTTATTTTTGCCGACCCTTGTTTTGGGAATGTATCTTGCTCTTAAATTTCAGCAGGCGATATGGTAAAAATGAAGTATTAAATTTTCTTTACTTTTAAGGAGGAATTTATATGGCTGCGGCTAATAATATGAATAATATGAAAAAAAGAAAAAATCATAACTGGTGCGGAATAACGTTATTGGCTTTATATGGATTATTTACTATATATGCCTCATTTTTCTTATCTTATTTAAATAAAGATAAGGTTATAGGGAAATTATCCAATGAAGCGCTGGCAGGAATAAAAGAGAGTTTTATCTTGTGGGGGATAATCATGATTATAGGCGCAATTCTTCTTTTAATAAGGGAATACGTGCTGAAATCCGGACAGGAAGAGGTTAAGGATACGGAAAGCGGGGTATCCCCTCACTATTAATCTGTTTTGGAATTTCTTGCAGAAACGATTTTTATGATGAAAATAATATAATAATGTTGAGGGATTTTATAAATGAAACTTGCTCTTTTAATAACGACGGATAAATATAAAGATTACTTAGAAAAAATCATAAACAGCGCTAAAAAATCAGGATATGAATTGAAATGTTTTATAATGGACGACGGAGTCAATTTATTAAACGATGCGGGTTTCGTCGGAAAATTAAAAGAAGCCGGTTCGGATGTCTCGCTTTGCGAATATTCATGCAGCATAAGAAGCATACATGAAAAGATAGAAGGTTTCCTGTATGCTTCCCAGTACGAAAACGCAAGTATAATAAACTCATTGACAAGCGAAGACAGGTTTCTGGTTTTTTAAAATGGGGGAAAAATGACAAAAAAGATTGCTGTATTTACGCGCGACAGACAAGCCGAAGCGCTTAGAATGTCGGGAGGGTTAACGCTCCTTGACGATAAAGTAGAAGTATACGTTCTTGATAGAAAACTTGAAGATAATAAGGTTATAAACAAGCATCTCGATATGGTTCTAAATATGCTTGAACTTCCAGTTTTAACGAATTGCAGGGATAATCAATTCGAATATATATCTAATGAAGAACTGGCGGATAAAATGCTCGAATACGATATAGTTATACCATATTAATTTAATATTAATTATTTATTGCGGAGAATAAAATATGAAAATACTTCATGTTTTAAAAAGAGAACCGTCAAAAACGGAAACTGAAATTATGGAATTGCATTCCAAATCTTACGATACGAAAATTATCAGGCTTTACGAACCGGGAATAAACTATGACGGTTTTATAGCGGACGTATTTAAATACGATAAAATATTTTGCTGGTAATATGAAGATAATGTTATAATATAGTTGTAAGAATAAATTTAATTTAAAGTTAAAAAGGAGATAAGATTATGAAAAAGTTTATTATCGTAAGCTTAAGCCTAATGTTAATGCTTTCATCTGCGGCAGTTTCATATGCCGGAAATTTTAACCAAATGTTGGCAAAAAAAGCTTATCAGGCGTTAAATCCCCGCCATGTAAGTTCGAAGCCTAATGCAGTAGGAGTTGTCGGCGTTCCTCAAATTATGGCGCCGGTGCTTTATAAAGAATATATTGTAGAACATAATCCGAAACACTATTTTCTGTTAGACGTCAGAGAACATGTTGCATTCGTGAAAATGGGGCACATAGCTGGCGCGCATAATATACCTCTGCAGGTTCTTTTCACGCCTAAGTATTTAAAAATGCTTCCAAAACATAGGACGATTATAAGCATTTGCTATGTGGGACAGTGGGAGTCAATGGCCGCGGCATTATTAAAGACGATGGGCTATAACGTGAAAATATTAAGATTCGGCATGTCGTCTTGGAATCCAAAAATAGACTTGCTTCATAGAAATAAAATAGCATTTGGAAACTTTCCGCTCGTACATTAATAAAATGAATTTTGCGTTTTAAAAAATGAAAATCAAAAAATAAAATTGAATAGAAATAAGGGGGTGATAATTCGTGAAAAAAATTAACAATATTATATTTACCGCCGTGTTAGCTGTGATATTTGCTTTTGGAATAGGCGCGGCTTCAGGCTCAAGCGCATATGCTTTTCAGGGCGGCCATTTTATGAAGCATTCTGCTATGACTAAAAAAACTTCAAAAAAGGCAAAAAAAGGCAGCGGAAGCAAATCAAAAAAAGCTTTAAATAAAATGGGAGCAGGCTGTTTATAATATAATATAAAAGCAGAACACAAATAATAAAAGGAGAAGCGTGTATTTTTGTCACGCTTCTCCTTTTATTTATAAAAGTTAAATTCTTTCCTTCGTTAATAGTGTGTTTAAGGGGGGCTTGACAGCATTATTGCTTTGTGATATATTCAATTTTATAATAAAAGAGATTTTTTTATAAAATATTGCTTTATGCTATAAAGTATTCCTATTAAGTAAGCAGTGCGAAGAAGTAACGGCTTTTTTTTAAACTTTGTAAAGATGATTTTGATACCTTAAATAACCTTGTACTTGCTCAAGGAATTAGGTATTTTTAATAATTAAACCTTTTAAAAGTAAGGAGGAAGTCGTTATGGCAGAAGAAAAAAAAGTCGGCGACCCGACAGCGTTGGGTCTATTCGCGTATGGCATAGCTCTTACGCTTTTGGCTACTGTAATTGGGGGATTTGCGGGTCCATTTAACGGACTGATTTTAGGAACGATTATTTTTACTGGAGGAGTAGGTCTTGTTTTGGCAGGCGTTTACGATTTTATGCGCGGCAGTGCCTTTGGAGGCGTTGCATTTACAGGATGGGGTTTGTTATTTTTAACCGTTTCGGCTTTTTTTATCGCGACGGTTATCACAAAAGCGGCAGCAGGGCCTGCGCCTATGTTCGGCGGCTGGTTTCACTTGATGTGGTCAATCTTTGGTTTTGCAACATTTTTTGGAGCCAATGTATTAAAAAAATGGATAATGCTGCAGATTGCTCTTTTTTTGACGAGCGTTTTTCTTTTAATACAGGCTATAGGACTATTTACGGGGTCGCTGGCGGTTCTTCTGCCAATAGTAGGAATAGTCGGCATAGTCGCAGGTTTATGCGCACTTTATACAGCTATAGCCGTATTAATTAACGGAGCGGCGGAAAAAACCGTTCTTCCGGCGTAAACTAAAAAAACAAAGGCGTCAAATTTATTCACTTTGGCGGGAGCTTATAAAAGCTTCGTTTTTATAAATGCCTGCCTCCGTATCATTACTCCCGACCGCGTCATGCGCAGTCGGGAGTTTTTATTTTTCATTCCCTAAATATACTGCCGACACGTAATTGCAAATGCGTTTATATCCGCTATATTTTCGTACGCAACGAGTATTAAAAAATCCGTTTTATTTTTATTGTTTTAGGTATATAATAAAAAATAAAAATTTTAAAAAATTATTTTTTTAAAATTGGATTCATCAATCTTATTCAATAAATAAATCTTATATAAGTATAAGTTTATTAGTTTTAAAATTTCGATATAGTATAAACAAAGATAAGAAAGATAACAAAGATAAGATAAAGCGGTAAACGGATAACGTAACAATTAATAATGGGAATCGAAAAAAAACTTTTGCTTCATATATGCTGTTCGCCATGTTTAATGTATCCTTACTCGGTTATTGTTTCCGATAAGCTTTCCTTAGATAAAAAATTCGACAAGATTATAGGTTACTTTTACAACCCAAATATACATCCATATACTGAATATTTAAGGCGCGAGGAGTCTTTAAGAAAATTTAGCGATACCGTAGGTCTCAAAGTAATTTACGAAAAAGATTACGATATAGAGGAGTTTATAAGGAACGTGGTTTTTAGGGAAGAAAATCGTTGTTATTACTGCGTCGGCAGCAGGCTTGAAAAAACCGCCGCCCTTGCTAAGTCGTCTAAATTCACGCATTTTTCGACTACGCTTTTATACAGCAAGCATCAGGATCATGACTATATCAAAGAAACAGGTTTTAATCTGCAAAAGAAATACGGAGTTAATTTTTATTACGAAGATTTCAGGCAGGGCTATAAAGATGGTATAGAGCTTTCTCGCAGATACGGCTTATACCGTCAAAATTATTGCGGCTGTATTTATAGCGAGAAGGAAAGATTTTTTGCAAAATCTTCAAAATCTTTAAAATTTTTTTAGTTATGGTACGATTAAAATTTCAAATAATCAAGATAAAAATATAATTACCGATGTTATATTTGATAACTCATTTTTATGAGTCCTAAATCTTTAAATTTATATCTTTTGCAGCCATAGGGGTGGGGAAAAATACAAAATGGTTACGGCGGCGGTAATTCTATCGAAACAGAAAAAAATAATAATTAAAACAGTATCGTTGATATTGCAAAAATACTATTTACAATATATAAAAATATGAACATAATAATAAGAATAAAATCAAAATAGGAGGCATGAATCAATGAAAATTAAGAAAAAAATTACTATATCGCTTATTTTAATTCTCGGAATATTTATGGTATCTTCGTCGTTAAGCGGTTGCGCTACTTCTCGGGCAACTGCGGCGAGCGGAACTACGGGAGCGATATTCGGGGCTGGAACCGGTTTTGTCGTAGGAGCGCTTACGGGAGGCCCTATAGGCGCGATAATCGGAACTGCCGCCGGATTATCCATAGGATACGGCGTAGGTTATGTCACCGGAAAATATGTGGTAACTCGCGAAGGAAGAATAAGAGGACTGTCTATGCTCAGCGTTCCGTATCGGCTTGCAAGCAACGAATTTATATACGACCCTCAAAGCAGTTTGAAAATAAATTTTAACCACGTAAAAGGCGTTCTTATATCGAATTTAAAAATCTTTACTGTTCCGAAATCCGTAAGAGCGGGCGGTACCATAAGCTTAAAGATGGAATACGACGTTCTTGGAACGCATACTAACCTCGCAAATTCCGATATACAGGAAACTAGGATACTTGAAGGCTTAAACGGAAAGATTTTTTATACTCATACGTCGACCACCAATATAATAAGGGAAGGTTACTATAAAACCGTTTTATCGGTAAAACTCCCTAAGAAAACGCCGAAAATATATATTTATGAAGCGATAATTAAAGTGAATAACGTTATAACGGCATTAAGTTCAAAATTAATTGCGGTAAAGTAAAGTAAAATATAGCAAATATCTTATTTATTAAGCAGTTTAAGAAACCTGCTTTTATTTTATCGGCGCTTTTTCTTTATAGCATTTTCCGTGCCGTTTATGAGTCTTTTAATGTTAGGGGAATGTTTATATATTACTAATATGGCTATTAACATAGATGCCGCAAATATGTATATGTTCTTTAACGTATAAAACACTATAAACGGCATAAAAAATGCGCTTACTATAGAGGCGAGCGAAACATATTTGGAAGCGGATAAAATTACCGCGAAAACTAAAAAGGCGATAAGAACGGCTTTAGGCGAAACGGCTAAAAATACTCCTAGAGCCGTAGCAACACCCTTTCCCCCTTTAAATTTTATAAATGCCGAATAGCAGTGTCCGATTACAGGAGCTATTATTACCAAGGAATAAAATATTAAACAGCCTGTACACTGAATTGACCGGTGAAAATTAAAATCGGCGTATTTATATTGGGAGTTAATTAAAATCGGCGCAAAAAAAACCGGTAAAAAACCTTTGGCGGCGTCGATAATAAGGGTAATAAGTCCGAACTTTTTGCCTATTACCCTCGATACGTTCGTAGCGCCTAGGTTTCCGCTGCCTTCTTTAGTAAGGTCGGAAATTCCTTTTATTCTTGCGATTATAGCCGATGTAGGAAAACTTCCTGCAAGATATGCGGCTAATATATAAAATATATCTATAATTTCTTTCAGGATATCTGTACCCGCAACTATATTATGCAATTTTTTCGCCGCAATACGGACAGTATTTTAGCCCAGGCATAAGAGGTATTTCCATTCCGCATTTTTTGTTCGGACAAATTTTATTTGTATCTAAACCGTTAAGTTTAGACGTTATAGCTTCGCTAAGTTTGTCGATAAATTTTTCAAATTTCTTATCGTCCCCTTTTTTAAAGTTCTTAGTGATTTCTTTGATTAAATCGGTATCGTTTTCAAGTCTTTTCTCTAAAGCTTTTTTGTTTATATGGAAATATACCTTGAATTTATTTATCTCTTTTCTGATTATTATATCTTCGTCTATAAATTTTTTAAAACTCTGGCTGATAATAGACGGCGCAAGCCCGGTTTCTTCCTTGACCTTTTTTGTGGTTATAGGTTTTTTTTCGCCGTTTATATAATATTTTATAATCATGGCGTAAACCATAAATTCCGACGGACCCATCAATTTTATCTGGAAATTTGTAATAAGATATCTGCTAGTCCATAAAGCTAGAGCTATGTAATAAAATTTAAAATAGTTATCCGACTTAATTAGGAAATCGTCAAGGTTTTTAGACTGCGCTTCCGTAATTATTTTATTAGTTTTAAGCAGGTTTATAACGCCTTCGATTAATCTATCTATTATAGGCGTGTCGGAATCGGTAAATCCGCAGAATTTTAATGCCTGAACGTTTATTTCGTTAAATTTTTTAAGCTCGGTAAACGGCAGTACGTAATTGGTTTTTCTTTTATCTTCGTTAAGCGTCGCTTTTTTTATAAGTTTTTCGTCCTGAAGTTTTTTAAGAACCGTCGCAAGATGAGGAGTCGAAACGTACAGTCTGTTAAGCTCCTTATAAGAAACGATGATGCCGTTTTTTTCATATTCTTTTTTTTCTTTCGGAGCAGAGTGGGTAAATTTATAGGCAAAATAACCGAATACTGTAAATTCGATATCGGATAAGTATGCAACGTCTTTATAGCTTGCAGGTATATTTGTTATCGTATCTTTTATTAATTTTTCCCTGTTTAGAAAAAAAATTGAAAAAAGAATGTAAAGTTTAGCTTCTAAATTTTTCATTTTATTTAAATCTCCTTTATAGTTAATTATTGCATTAATTTTATAAAACTTAAAAATACGTAAATTATTAAAGCGTAATTTAGTACTACATATATTTTTGTATATTATAATATTTTCTTTTATCGATGTAAAGAAAAATTTGTATTTTTTCAACGGATATAATAAAATAAACAAATGAGCAAAAATAACGAATATATCGACGAACTTGATTTTTTTATCGGAAAATACGGACGCGATATAAATCCCGAAGCTATAATAAAAGAGGATATATTAAGACAGGGGATTTCTTTCGGCGAAGTAGATTCGGAAGAAAACTTTTCCGGCAAATCATATTTTATTTTTTCGTTTAACGTCGATAACGACGGAGACGTAATTAATAAAAAGTATCCGGAAGAAATAGCCCTGATTAACGGACCGTATAATCTCAGGCGTACTATTATATCCGTAAGAATCAACAAAACATCCCCATATTCGGTGATTTACGATAAAGAGTCTAAAGGTTATAAACTTTATAAAAATAAAGGGAAAGACTTTTATTATATAGGGGACGTGCTTTTTTCTCCCGAAAAATCTTATATGCTTAAAAAAACTGAATCGGAGAAATCCGTCCGCGACGTAGCGCCAACCATAGAATGGGGGTATTTGATATATCTTGCAGTGTTCAGGATGTGCCAGTATTTTGAAGACGGCAGCGAATGCGCATTCTGCGATATGAATTCTAATTATTTAAATCAAAAAAAATCTAATAAAAATTATTCAGCCGTAAAATCGGTAGAAGATATTTTAAGCGCCCTGTCTATTATATCGGATGCGGACGACTCGAATGCCGGCGCATATACCTTGACGGGCGGAAGCATCATAGACGAAATTAAATTTAAAGGCGATACCGAAATAGATTTTTACGTTAGATTTCTTGAGGCTATAGAAGATAAGTTTAAAGGCAGATGGATCAGCAAAGTCGTCGTGCAGGCGCATACAAAAAAAAATTTAATGCGGCTTAAAACCGCCGGCGCATACATATATCATACAAATTTTGAAGTGTGGGATAAAAACCTTTTTGATAAAATATGTCCGGGAAAATCTAAGTTCATTGGGAGAGACGAGTGGATAAACAGGATAGTAGATGCCGTATCTGTATTCGGCGAATATAAAGTTATACCTAATTTCGTCGCGGGAGTCGAACTTTCTAAGCCTTACGGTTTTACGGATATCGACGAAGCCGTCGATTCAACCGCCGAAGGGCTTGATTTTTTTATGTCGAAAGGGGTAATACCAAGATATACTACATGGTGTCCGGAAAAAACGAGCAGGCTTGGGAAAATGGGGAATGCCTCGGCTCCCTTGGAATATTATGTAAAATTGCTGCTTAAATGGCACGAACTGCATTATAAGTACGGTTTGCCGGTTCCGGAAGGTTACGGCGAAGCCGGAGCCGGAAAAGCCGAATTTTCAGTCAGTGCATTTATGGACGCTTTTAAGTCTGAAGATTATAAAATTGAAAATTCGTAAAAATTATGATACTATAAATAATATTATATAAATATATAAATATTTATATAATATCTAAAGCTAAAGCGCATTAAGAAATTTAAAAGCAAAAATATTAAAAAAGTATAATAAATTTAATTAATTTAACAAGAGAGGTTATTTATGAACAACGAATTCAGAGATGGCGAAATGGACGGAAATAAAGATTACTATGAAGAAGGCGCGGATTCCTGCGGATGCGGTAGCGGCGACGACGAAGGAGGTTCCTGCGGATGCGGAGGGGGAGAGGAAGAAGAAGGGTCTTCCTGCGGATGCGGCGGAGGACACGGACATGAAAGCAAAAATCCATTCGACGAACAGTCCCCTATAGGCGGAGTTAAAAATATCATAGCGGTCGCGAGCGGAAAAGGCGGCGTAGGCAAATCTACTTTTAGCGTAAACTTGGCGATAACGCTGGCCAAGCAGGGAAAAAAGGTGGGACTATTAGATGCAGACCTTTACGGCCCAAGCATTCCTATGATGATGGGAATAAATAAAAGACCCGACCTCACTTCCAGCAATAAAATAGTGCCCCTTGAAAAATTTGGAATTAAGCTTATGTCTTTAGGGTTTTTAATTCCCGACGATGCTCCTGCTATCTGGAGAGGTCCGGTAGTAATGCAGGTTATAACACAGTTTTTAAAAGACGTCGAATGGGGAGAAATCGATTTTTTGGTAGTGGACCTTCCTCCAGGCACCGGCGATATTCAGCTTACTTTAGTTCAAACGGTTCCTATAAATTTTGCGATAGTCGTTTCGACTCCTCAGGATATTTCCCTTATCGACGCAAAGAAAGCTCTTGCTATGTTCGATAAAGTAAACGTTCCCGTTTTTGGACTCGTCGAAAATATGAGCTATTTTATATGTCCGCACTGCAATAAACGTTCGGATATATTTAAACACGGCGGAGCAAAAGCGGCTGCAGAAAAACTCGGCGTAAATTTCCTTGGAGAAATACCGATAGTAGAAGAAATCTGCGAACTTTCCGACAAAGGAGAACCAATAATGACGAAAGATATTCATCCGGAAGTGCAGAGCGTGTTTAACAAGATATCCGATTCATTGGTTTTAAGGGCTGAACAGAGAGTCGTTGCATAAAAAAATATAAATCTATTAAGGAGGATTTACTAAATGTCTTCAGAAAAAGTTTTAGCGTTTACCGATTCAAATTTTGATTCGGAAGTTTTAAAATCCGACAAACCGGTGCTCGTCGATTTTTGGGCGGTATGGTGCGCTCCTTGCAGAGCCGTTGCGCCCATAATAGACGAAATAGCTTCCGATTACGACGGAAAAATTAAAGTAGGCAAAGTTAACGTCGACGAAAATCAGATTGTTCCAGGCAAATACGGTATAAGGGGCATCCCGACAGTCATTCTGTTTAATAAAGGTCAGGTAGCCGACCAGATAGTCGGAGCCGCTCCGAAAGGTTCTTTTAAGCAGATGATAGATAAAGTTATAGGAAACTAAAACAAAAAAAGGAAACAAAAAATAAAAAAGGTGTCAGATTTATTTATTTTCGAATTGCTTTTATAGAGTAATAAAATACATCGTTCGAAAATAAATAAAAATCTGACACCTTTTTTCAAACGCGGAATTGGCAAGGGTTTCAGAAATTAAATAACATAGATGACTTTTTCGACACCTTTTTTTCAACTTCTTCTTCTGCGCCGTATCAGAAACTTATTATTACCTCTTTAATAGACTTGCTTGTAGCTTTGGAAACCGTGAAATTTATGTTGTCTATCGTAAATTTTTCGCCGGAAACGGGTATGCGCCCAAGCCGGTCCATTATTAAACCAGATACCGTTTCATATTCCGCTTCTTCGTTGTTTAAGACGCTTAAGTTAAAAATCTCCGACAACTCGTCTAAGGTCAACCTCGCATTTATCAGGTAAGTATTTTTACCTATTTTTTTGTACATCGCTACTTCTTCGTCGGTTTCGTCCCTTATTTCGCCGACTATTTCTTCAAGAATATCTTCAAAAGTGATTATTCCGGAGGCGCCTCCGTACTCGTCCACTACTACGACCATCTGCTGGCGGCTTTTTTGCATTTTCAGCATTATATTTGTTATTTTTAGTGTTTCGGGAATAAATAAAACAGGTTTTGCTATCTCCCCTACGACTTTTTCGGAGTTTTTCGGATTAAATACGTCAAAAGCAAAGGCTAAACTCGAAATATTATCGATTCGTTCCGAATAAACGGGAATTCTGGAATAGTTCGTGTCCGCAAAAATCTGCCTTGCTTTGTCTATACCGTCGTTTTCGTTAAGAGCTATAACGTTTATTAAAGGAATCATAACGTCTTTTGCCGTTTTACCGCCGAACTCGAATATTCTTTTTATTATTTTTTTGTCGTATTCTTTAAATTCTTCGATATTGCCGCTTATGGTTAGTACTTTTATAAGTTCGTCTTTAGTCAGAAAAACATTTTTGGACTTGCTTTTAAATATTATATTTAAAACTTTTGAAAAACCGATGAAAATTATATTAATCGGAAAAAAAATTAAAGAAAAAAAAGCTATAAACGGAATGCTTTTAAGCATAAGACTGTTTGCATGCCGCCTGTAAATCATTTTTGGAATAATTTCTCCGAAAATAACCATAACAGGCGTAAGAATAACTGCGACTATAATAGGAGTGTAAGACTTTGCATATGCGTAAATTATAGATGTAGCAAGAATAGTAGCCGTCGTGTATGCAAAATTATTTCCGATTAAAGATGTAGAAAAAGTGCTTTCAGGTTTTCTTGTCATTGCAAGCAAAAATTTTGCAAGCCTGTTTCCGCCGGCTTCTTTATGCTTAATCTTTATTTTATCGTAACTTATGATGCCTATTTCCGAACCTGCGAAAAAACCTTCTAAAATTATTGCGCCTATAATAACTGGAATATAAATATAAGCGCCGGCTAAAATATTACTGAACGTCATATTCATCCTCTATTTCGCCGAAAATTTCTTCCAGCAGATCTTCCATCGTAATTATGCCTTTCATTTTTCCGTATTCATCCACGATTACGGCCATATGGATTTTTTTCTTTTGCAGTTCCCTGAAAAGTTCCAGCGCATTTTTAGAGCCTGGAATAAAATAAGGCTTAATCATAAAGGAATTAAGCGTTCTTTTTGCTTCGCTTTTATTATATACTTTAGACAGTATGTTTTTTGATAAAATTATCCCTATTATGTTGTCTTTTTCCCTAAAATATATCGGAATTCTCGAAAAATGATAAGATTCTATCAATTCTACCGCGGCTGATACCGGAGTACCGACGTCTAATTCAAACACGGCATCTTTTTTAGTCATAATATTAGAGGCTTTCAAGTAAGAAAGTTTAAGGAAATTTTTTATGAATTCATATTCTTTTTCTTTAATCTCGCCCTCGTTTTTGCCTATTTCTATGATGGTTCTGAGTTCTTCGTTAGATATGGACTCTTCTTTTTTAAGCTGGAGCCTTTTTCCTTTAAGTCCCGTTTTTTGTATAAACGACCCTGCAAAATATACTACTCCGTAAAATATTTCAGAAACAAACAGAGAAAGTTCTATCGGTTTTTTTAACGCTACTATTTTTGGAATTATTTCGGCGATAATAATCAGTATGAGCGATATAAAAATAATCGAATAAATTACGGGAATATTTTTAAAATAAATATTTAAAATTATAGACCCTATGCTTGCGGTTATAACGTTTGCCGTCATATTTCCGATAAGAATTATTACCAAAAAGATAGACGAGTTTCTTATTAAAAATATAACTTTGTTTTTTTTTCTTAAATTTAATTCGTCTATATCTGTTTGATTAAGAGAAAATATCGACGACTCCGAAATTGAAAAAACCGAAGATACAGCCAGAAATAAAATGAATAAAAATAAAAAAAGTAATAAATCCATATTTTATGCGGTTATATTTATATATTAGTCTTGTTGTAAGTTTTGATGGATCTTATAATTATGTTAAATTTAATTTTGCCGATATTATTTAATTACTGCTTAATTATTATAGATGTCTAAAAGTATGATCTTCAGGCATAAAAACTTTACCGCCTTTTATAAGGGTAAGTTTTGCGGAGTTTTCGTCTATAAAGCCGATTTTTTTTATATTGGTTCCGCATGAGTCTTTAATTTCCATAAGCTCGCTGTGGGTATATTCCCTGTCGAAAGTCCATAAAAGTTCATAATCTTCGCCGAAAGAAATTATATCGTCGAAATAGTTTTCTATATTCAAAATATCGGCAATTTTTTTTAGCCCGTCGTTTACCGGTATATCTTCGACGTTTATACGGCATCCGCATCCTTCCCCCGCGACGTTAAAAATATCTTTGTAGATACCGTCGCTTATATCCGTTAAAGAGCCGGCAAGATTTTTTGTAAATAATTTTCTGCCTAAGTTTATTCTTGGTTTAGGCAGTTTATATTTATTTATAAAATCAGTTATTAATTTTTTATCTGATGATTTAAGCCTTGTTTTGTTTTTAAATATATAATCTTTATTGGAATTAAGATAAAAAGCCATCCATGAGTTTCCGATTTCTCCGGATACATAGACCGCATCCCCCTTTTTTGAGCCGAATCTTTTAATGCCTGCGCTTTCGCAGTCTCCTATAATAGTTATAGACACCGAAAGTTCGGATGCAGAAGAAATATTTCCGCCTATAAGGGATACCTCATATTTTTTTGCTTCTTCTATAACGCCTTTAATAAGGGATTTAATATCGGACGTGCATAAGTATGGAGGAATAAAAAGGGACATAAGAAACAATCGGGGAATTCCGCCCATAGCCGCTATATCGCTAAGATTTACTAGAAGAGATTTTTTGCCTATTTCTCGAAAATCATACAAATCCAGACTAAAATGAACGTTTTCCGTAATATTGTCGGAACTAAGAAGGATTTTCTTTTTATCTTCTATAACGGCGCAATCGTCCCCGATAGATTCCACTATTAAATTTTTATTAAAGTCTTGAGTTTCTAAGCCGGCTTTTTCTATGTATTTTATTAATTCCGACTCGTTAAACTTTTCTTTTTCTATCACCCTTTTTCTTGTAAGTATTTGTTGAAGTTTCCTTAGAATCTATGCCGATTATAGCGTATTTCACTACTTCGTCCATATGTTTAACGGGAATAAATTTAAGATTTTTCTTAACTAATGGGGAAATATCTTCCAAATCTTTTTTATTTCTTTCGGGTATAAGAATTGTTTTTATTCCAGCCCTCAAAGCCGCCAACGACTTTTCTTTTAATCCGCCTATAGGCAGAACGTTGCCTCTAAGCGTAATTTCGCCGGTCATAGCGATATCTTTTCTAACGGGTTTTTTAAGTATCGCAGAAATTAAAGAGGTCGCCATAGTAATTCCGGCGGATGGACCGTCTTTAGGGATAGCCCCTTCAGGTATGTGGATATGTATATCGTGTTTTTCGAAAGTATCGGTTTTAATGCCTAACTCGTCGGCTTTAGACCTTGCGTAGCTGACAGCTGCATGCGCCGATTCTTTCATGACGTCGCCGAGCTGTCCCGTAAGCGAAACCCCGCCTTTTCCTTTAACCAATATCGTTTCAATGTAAAGCACTTCGCCGCCGTAAGGAGTCCAAGCGAGTCCCGTAGCTACTCCTATTTCGTCTTTTTGCCTTTCTTCGTCCGGTAAAATTTTAATTACGCCAAGATATTTGTGTATGTTTTTATCCGTTATAATATATTTTTTTATTTTATTCTCGGCGATGTTTCTCGCGACTTTACGGCATACAGTTCCTATCTCTCTTTCTAAATTTCTTAAACCTGCCTCTCGCGTGTACCCTGCAATAATAGTTCTTAAGGCGCTCTGTTTAATTTCGATATATTCTTTTTTTAAACCGTTTTCCTTAATCTGCCTCGGTATAAGGTATTTTTCCGCTATCTTTTCCTTTTCTTCCTGAGTGTAACCCGAAAGATTTATAATTTCCATCCTGTCCCTTAAAGGAGAAGGTATAGTGTCGGCAACGTTGGCGGTTGCTACAAACATAACGTTAGATAAGTCGAAAGGTACGTTTAAATAGTGGTCGGAGAAACTGGAATTCTGTTCCGGATCCAATACTTCTAAAAGAGCCGAAGAAGGGTCGCCTCTAAAATCCGTGCCGACTTTGTCTATTTCGTCTATCATAAATACGGGATTATTAGTTCCTGCCTGCTTGATTCCCTGAATTATTCTTCCGGGAAGCGCTCCCACGTAAGTTCTTCTGTGTCCTCTTATTTCGGCTTCGTCATGTACGCCGCCCAAAGATATTCTTACGAATTTTCTGTTCATTGCTTTTGCTATAGATTTTCCGAGGGAAGTTTTTCCTACGCCGGGAGGTCCTATAAAGCACAGTATGGGGCCTTTCATTTTTTTGTTCAGCTTCCTTACGCTTAAATATTCAAGGATTCTGTCTTTTATTTTTTCAAGGTCGTAATGATCTTCGTCTAAAATTTGCCTTGCGGTTTTAATATCGAGATTGTCTTTTGTTTTTTTAGACCACGGAATATCGCAAAGCCATTCTAAATACGTTTTAATAGTCGAAGCCTCCGCGGCATCCTGATGCATAGATTCTAATCTGGCAAGTTGTTTTTCCGCTTCTTTTAAAACTTCGGCAGGCATTTTTGCCGCTTTAATTTTGTCCTGCAGTTCGTTGATTTCTTGAGATTTTTCGTCCGTTTCGCCGAGTTCCTGCTTGATCTGTCTCAGCTGTTCTCTTAAGAAATAGTCTCTCTGTGTTTTAGTCATTTCTTCTTTCGCCTGAGACTGTATTTTGGCCTGCATTGAAAGAATTTCTATTTCTCTTGCAAGTATATCGTTAACTTTTTTAAGCCTCTCAATCTGGTTGGTGTCTTCCAGTATTTTCTGGGATTCTTCGATTTTTAAGCCCATGTTTGAGGCTACTATATCGGCTAATCTTCCGGGATTAGTAATATTTTCGAGTATAATTAAAATATCCTGAGACGGAAGCCTCCCGAGCGAAACATATTTTTCAAGCTGTTCTTTAACGTTTCTCATTAAGGCGTCGACTGCGGGCGTAATTTCCGTTACGGTCTCTTCTTTTATTTTAGAAGCTTTTACTAAATAAAAAGGTTTAATCTGGACAAACGTTTCAATTCTTGCTTTAAGCAGTCCCTGGACTAAAATTTTAACCCTTCCGTCCGGAAGTTTAAGCATTTTCATAATCATTGCGACTACGCCTATGTCGTATATATCGTTCTGAGAAGGTTCTTCGACGATTATGTCTTTTTGCGCGGACAGCAATATAAGCCTGTCTTTTGAAAGCGCTTCGTCCACTGCTTTTATGGATGCTTCTCTTCCGACGAAAAGAGGAATAATCATAAACGGAAAAAGGACTATATCCCTTACCGGTAAAAGCGGAATTACTTCAGGCAGTTGAATTTCGTCCGGAAGTTCGTGCTGTTCTATGCTTTCCCCTCTTCCCATAGACGTTTCGCCGATATTATTTCCCGAATTTTCGGAAAAACTTTCGGAATCGTAAAAGTTTATATAATTATTGTTCATATGTATCTCCTGTAGTGTTGCCGTAATTTTAACGGCAAAATATATATATTTATTGTACCATATTTTTGCCGCAATTACTCTAAATTTTTTTAAGATACGGGTATTGATATTAAAGTATTAAAATTAACAAAAAGACCGCTTATATCGAAACTTATTTTTAAAACGCCGTTTGATAAAGAAGCGTTGGTATTTTCTTTTAAGGGAGAGATTGGCAGTAAAACAAATTTCTCGAATCTGCCGAATCTTCTTTCTAAACAGTGAAAATTAACCGCAGGTTCGGTTTTGTCCGCCTTTTCGGCTTTCCATCTGATTACTAGAACGTTATGGTGGATACCTATAATAATATTATCTTTTTTTATTCCGGGAAGTTCGATTTCGACGGTTAGGGTATTTTCGTCGGTATAGATATCTATAGGGGCGAATGTTGCGGGATTTGTTTTAAACGAATAAGACAAGTCTTCCGCGTTAAACAAACCGAAATTATTATGAAAAAGTTTTTCTATTTCATTTCTAAATTTTATTATTTTTTTGCTTAAATCGTCGTCTTCGTAAAAAAATTTCATAATTTTAATCCCTGCACCATTCCGATTTTTTAATAAAATCCATTAAACCTTTTTTAATTTCGTCGTTTTTTAATCCGTAAATTATCTGCGCCTTAAGAAGGTCAAGTTTGTTGCCGCCGTCGTATCTGTCGCCGTTGAATTCTAAAGCATAAACCGGCTGAATCTGAAGCAGGGACTTTATGGCGTCGGTCAGCTGAATTTCGCCGCCTTTTCCGGGAGCGGTATTTTTAAGAAAGTCGAATATATCCGGCATTAATATATATCTTCCTATTATTGCAAGATTGGAAGGAGCGTCTTTAATATCTGGTTTTTCGACTAAATCTTCCACGCTATACAAGCCTTTTTCAATTTCTTTACCGCTGATTATTCCGTATTTCGACACGTCTTCGTCTTTAACGCGCTGAACTGCCAAAACGGAATATCTGTATTTTTTATATATAGCGACCATCTGTTTCATGACGGGAACTTCGGAATCTATGATGTCGTCGCTCAACACTACGGCGAAAGGTTCTTCGCCGACCATATTTTGCGAACATAAAATCGCATGCCCCAGACCCAAAGCTTCCTTTTGCCTCGTATAAGTAAGGCTGATGCGGTTTGATATTTCATCTACCGACTTTAATAAATGATGTTTGCCCTTTTCTTTAAGTAAAATTTCATGTTCTATAGACCTGTCGAAATAGTCTTCTATAGCCGTTTTTCCCCTGCCCGTAATGATGATAATATCCGTTATATCCGCCCCCATGCATTCTTCCACGCCGTACTGTATTAAAGGCTTATCTACCAGAACAAGCATTTCTTTCGGAATCGATTTCGTAATAGGCAGAAGCCTTGTTCCAAGACCCGCGGCTGGAAAAACCGCTTTATTGACTTTCATTAATAAAGAGCCTCCGTAAATAAATTTAGTATAGCAATTTTAGCAAAATACTATGAAATAATATACCATAATAAAAAATATTATCAAAATTATCAATATTATTTTGATAATATTTTAGCTTTATGATAAAATTATTAAACACATATAAAAATCTGATTAATAATAAAATTATTTAACACATATAAAAATCTGATTAATAAAGTTTATTAACGAATATAAATTTAAAATATAACTAAAATCTAATCTCAGAATTATAAAAAAAATTAATTAAATATGACAAAAAAAAATCTGCAAATAATTAAGTTATCGGCTTTTGTATTAGTTATAGTATTTTTGTCGATAATAATAGTAAAGATGCCGGAAATCGTAGCATCGATAAAAAATTCTTCTTCGTCGAAAGAAAAACCGGCTTTAAAAAAGTCGGGAAATAAATTCAAGGCGCCGTATTTTTCCGTTTCCAGTATCAACTATAAAGGTAAAATTTTATCGTTAAAACGCTATAAAGGGAAAATAATTTTAGTAAATTTTTGGGCTACATGGTGTCCTCCCTGCAGAGCCGAAATTCCGCGATTGGAAAAATTTTACAAATCGCATAAAAAAGACGGCTTTACCATAATCGGTCTTTCGGTTAACAATCAGGGAAAAAACTACGTCTTGCATTTTATAAAGACTTTTAAGGGCGGCATAGTGACTTATCCCATAGGAATGGCTACTTATTCTATAGAAAAAGCATACGGAAATATATATGAAATTCCCCAGTCTTTTCTTATAAACAGAAAAGGCTATATCGTAGCGCATATTACCGGCGAAATGCCAAGGGGATATCTTACGTACGAATTTAATAAATTAAATAATAATAAGACAAATAAAAATAAATAATAAATAGATAGATATTAATATTTTTTTACACGGAGAGATGGCCGAGTCCGGTTGAAGGCGATTGACTCGAAATCAAACGGAGTACAGCGCAGCTCATTGTAGGCGAAAGCTTACCGGGGGTTCGTCGCTTTTAGCGTCCGAAGGACGCTCATCCCTCTCTCTCCGCTTCCAGTATAGCTATATTTTATATTGAATTAATTTTAGAACGCATATATTATTATTTAAGATAAATAAATTATTTTTTACACGGAGAGATGGCCGAGTCCGGTTGAAGGCGATTGACTCGAAATCAATTGTAGGCGAAAGCTTACCGGGGGTTCGAATCCCTCTCTCTCCGCCATTTTATGATAAATGCAGAGATAATAATAAAGCAAAATTAAGACGGTACAGAGAGGGGTTCGAACAAC
>JAJYHI010000152.1 GCA_021784835.1 bacterium | reverse complement strand
TTATTTTTATAATCTTTTCTGTAAATATTTGCGCTTAAAAAAAGATTTTTATGCGAATATTTTGCGCCGAGTTCATAATCCGTTATGTTTTGAGGTTTTTCGGCCATTAACGGGTCGTAGCTTTCCGCAACTTCCTCCGTTTCGGAATTATTAGAAATATACTTAGACCCTACCAGCGGAACCCCGACCGTTTTGCCCCATACGGCGTAAATCTCGACAACCTTAGCCGGAGAATAGACGGCCAATATAGACGGCTGCCAGTAGTTGTAAAAATTAGAAAGGGTTCCGCCTACAGCGTAATAATAACCCGGTTTATAGTCTGCGACTTTTTTAATTGTTTGGTATTTTAAAGCCGTCTCTACGAAAAATTTTTCAGGAATTATTTTGATTTTATCCTGCGCATATACCGAATAATTAGACATTGCGTCATATTCGTCCCATGCATCGTTATACATATCCCCTTCCGGCATATTGTAGCTTCCGTACCAAAACTCTGCCGACCTTGTTGAATACGACAAAAAATCTCCGCCCAATTTAATCTCGTTTAAAGGCAATTTCACTATAAACATAGGAGCGTCGCCTATCTCGGCAATATTATCTATAAAATTATGGAAAGCCGTTCCAGACGGGGAAGAGCCAAATTCCGCCGCCGGATTATATGAATTCTGAAGGGTCGGCGCCGCCCAATTTACCGAAGAATTAGGCAGATAACCTCCGTTAAGCAGGGTAAGCGTGTTCGGTTGAAAATTAGGATTGGCGTAACTGTTTCTAAAATATCTTTTATAGCTGTATAAAATTTTGTTTTCGAAAGTAACATTTTTATTTATATAATTCTTCCATTTTAATGCGGCATGCCATCTGTATTCGTTATTGTAAACATATGCCAGCCCCGTCGGAAAATTAAACTGGTATCCGTAAATATCTTCAAGAGATTTTGAAAATACCTGCGGAATGTAACCCCTGCCTTCATTGTTTCCGTATATAAATGCAATATTGGATTTATTGCCGTTGTAATATTTTCTTAAAGCGGCGTAATAGTTTCTATTGCTTTCGGACGTATTTTGAATCCATCCGTTAGAATTACTTTCCAGAGCTTTTATATATAGCATAACGCCGCTTTGCAATATGCCCGTATTCAAATTAAACCCGTATTTTTTAGTATCGAAATCCCCGTATCCTCCAAATACGTCCGCGTAAAATTTTTCTGCGGGTATAACTGATGAAAGCTTAATCCCTTTTTTTATTTTAGCTTTAAATTTTATTTTTTTTAGGCTTTTAGCGGCGTAAACATTTACGGCGTTAAAGGAAAATAACGGCAGGAACAATAAGCATAATTGAATGTAAATTATAAACCGTTTATTCATATTTAAAGATTATAAACTCAATCCCTCCGCGCTGTCAATTTTGGCGATAACCGAAAAAAATCCGCCGTTATGAGGCGGTTTAAACAAAAATATATTTGCAAGCGGCGGCGCTATGTTATAGAATGTAATTGAGGTAATTATTTATGGATTCATTTTTTGCTCCCAACGTATCATTTTTAGTAGCATTTCTCGCGGGATTGTTTTCTTTCATAAGCCCCTGCGTGTTTCCTTTAATACCTTCTTATTTATCGTATATATCCGGCTTGTCTATGGACGAACTTATGCAGGACAGCCCTAAAGCTAAATTTGCCGCCGTTAAACATTCTTTGATGTTTATTATGGGATTTACGGCGGTATTTGTTCTGCTGGGCGTATTTTCGACTGCCGTCGGGGATTTGCTTCACTCTATATGGCTGATGAGAATAGCCGGAATATTTATTATAATTATGGGGTTATTTATACTCGGGGCATTTAATAAGCTAAAATTTCTGTCGTTTATGAGCAGGGACGCCGCCGTTAATATTAAAAATAAACCTTTAGGTTTAATAGGTTCGGCTCTCGTGGGTATAGTATTCGCTGCGGCTTGGACGCCGTGCATAGGCCCTATTTTGGCGTCTATTCTTTTTATAGCTTCGACCATGCACAATACAACAGCGGGAGCAGAATTATTATTTATTTACGCTATGGGACTTGCAGTTCCTTTTTTTATAAGTTCCGTATCGTTAAATTTATTCTTATCCGCATTTAAAAAGATAAGGCCTTTTATAAAGACTATATCGGTAATAAGCGGGGTAATTTTAATTGCCGTCGGGATACTGATATTTTTTAATTATCTCTCCGTAATATCTTTATATTTCGGCAATGCTTTCCATTACAATATACCGTATAACGGGTAGCGGTAAAGTTAACGCAACCGCAAAAAAAAACAACGGCGGGCATAAATTGTATTTTATGGCCGCCGCGGCTTATATCAAAATAAACTTTTAACCATTAAACATCGTAGTACAGCGCAAATTCGTAAGGAACCGGCCTCATACGGACGGGATTGACGTCGTTTTCCATTTTGCGCTCAATCCATGTCTGTATCAAGTCTTCGGTAAATACTCCGCCTTCAAGTAAAAATTTATGGTCTTTTTCGAGTTCTTTAAGGGCTTCTTCTAGCGAACCCGGAGCAACCGGAATATTTTTAAGTTCTTTTTTGGATAAAGTAAACAGGTCTTTATCCACGGGATTGCCCGGCTTTATTTTATTTTTAATGCCGTCTAATCCCGCCATAAGCAGTGCCGAGAAAGCTATATATCCGTTCGCGGTGGGGTCCGGCGTCCTGTATTCGATTCTCTTTGCTTTCGGCGAAGCGGAATACATCGGAATTCTTACCGCGGCGCTTCTGTTTCTCGATGAATAAACAAAATTTACGGGCGCTTCAAAACCGGGGACTAATCTTTTGTAAGAATTCGTCGTAGAATTGGTAAATGCGCATAATGCTTTTGCGTGTTTTAATATGCCGCCGATATAATAAAGTCCCATTTCGGACAAGCCTGCATATCCTTTCCCGGCAAAAAGAGGCTGGCCGTTTTTCCATAAGGATTGATGGACGTGCATGCCCGAACCGTTATCGCCGAAAAGCGGTTTCGGCATAAAAGTAGCGGTCTTGTCGTATCTTCTTGCGACGTTTTTGATTATATATTTAAACCACATAAAATTATCGCCCATCGCGGTTAAAGAATCGAATCTCATATCTATTTCCGCCTGGCCGCCGGTAGCAACCTCGTGGTGGGCCGCTTCGACCCTTATTCCGACGTTTTGAAGTTCAAGCGCCATTTCGTTCCTTATATCGGTCTGGGTATCTATCGGAGAAGCAGGGAAATAACCTTCTTTATGCCTAGGTTTATGCCCCAGGTTAGGCATTTCGTCCCTTCCCGTATTCCACGTGCCTTCTTCGGAATCTATATAATAATATCCGCTGTTGGAAGTCTGGTCGTATCTGATATCGTCGAATATAAAAAATTCCGCCTCCGGTCCGAAATATGCCGTGTCGGCAACGCCGGTAGATTTTAAATATTTTTCGGCTTTCTGGGCTATATAACGAGGGTCCCTGTCGTAAAATTTTCCCGTAACGGGGTCTTTAATATTGCATATAAGGGATAATGTTTTTGCCTCTATAAAATTGTCTATAACCGCCGTAGAAGCATCGGGTATCATAAGCATATCCGATGCGTCTATCGCCTGCCATCCCCTTATGCTTGAACCGTCGAATCCGAAACCGTCTTTAAAAGTATCCTTAGAAATTTCGCTCACAGGTACGGTAAAATGCTGCCATGTTCCCAACAGGTCGCAAAACTTAACATCGACGAACTGAACCTCCTGTTCTTTAATAAAATGCATAACTTCGTTTTCCGTCATTTCTCCTCCAAAAAAATTTAAAAATTAAGATTTATTAATGTAAAAACGTTATTTTAAAGAGCTTCTTCGCCTCTTTCGCCCGTTCTTATTCTTATAGCGTCTTCTACGGGCAGGACGAATATTTTTCCGTCACCGATTCTTCCCGTTTTTGCGCTTACGGTTATGGCTTCTATTACCGAAGCGAGTCTGTCGTCGGAAACGATAACTTCGATTTTAACTTTAGGTATAAAATCCACGACATATTCCGCTCCCCTGTAAAGTTCGGTATGTCCTTTCTGCCTGCCGTATCCTTTAACTTCCGTAACGGTCAGTCCCTGAATGCCTATCTTGCTTAGCGATTCTTTCACGTCGTCAAGTTTAAAGGGCTTAAATATCGCCTCGACTTTTTTCATCGTTCCTCCTTCTTATAAATTTAAAAGCAATAAATATGCCAATAATTATTTATACAAATCTTGTTAAAGTTGTAAATATTTTATACAATTTGCTTAAAAAATATGCAATTAAAAAATTTAATGCCAAAAAAATAAGCATATAATATTATTAATCTCTGAAATTCGTATAAACAAGCTCTATTTCTAGCGGAACGGTTTTTAAATGGGAAATTATGCTCTGAAGTTCGTCCTTTGATTTGGAATTGACTCTTAAATGGTCTTTAAGATTCTCTACTCCGGCTTTAGGCGCTATTTTTTTTATTTCCTGGATTATTTTTTTAGACGATTCTTTATCGACCCCTTCTTTGATTTCCACTTCTTGGCGCATCATTCCTTTAGATGCTTCTTCCTTTTTTTTGAAATCCAGGAATTTTACCGAAACCCCCCGCTTTATAAGTTTTCCTTTAAGTATATCTATTAAAGCGGTAAGTTTATAATCGTCGTCGCCGAGAAGAGTAAGAATATTATCCTGTCTTTTTATTTCGCTTTTAGTTCCTTTAAAATCGTACCTGCCCGTTATTTCTTTGACGGTTTGATTGATGGCGTTATCGACCTCCTGAAGGTCCGCTTTGGATACAATATCGAAAGAAGGCATCGTTAATCCCCGGTTTAAAATTGATATTAGTTTTCTTTTATTATCGTATAATACGAAGGAAAATGAATATTAAAAACCCTGCCGTTAATACTGCCGTTAAATTTAACGTTTTTATATATAAAATCTATTATCTGCCCCTGATGCGTAATAATCTTAAGCGATTTTATTTTAAGGCTTTTTCCGCCGAAGCCTACGTATATTTTTTTTGCCCTCTGCATAGCTATCGGCTTCAATTCAAGAATTATTTCCCCCGAAACGGAAT
>JAJYHI010000155.1 GCA_021784835.1 bacterium | reverse complement strand
CCCCGATACCGCCTAATCCCACATAAATACTGGTCAAAATAGCAACGGTAGTAAAATTTTGCACGAAATAAAAATGCAGATGCGCTATTTTATTGACTTTGAATGATGTGAGGTGTCAAAGTCAGGATATAGGAATGAATATTACCATAAGTTTGGGGGTTGCGGCCGCGAACGGCGACGATACGGAAAACAGCATAATCCGCAGGGTCGATTCCGCTCTTTATAGGGCGAAAGATAACGGCAGGAATATGGTTTGCGATACGCAATGCTATTAATCGCAGAAAAAATCCCTAAATTTAAAATTTATTAAAATTTATCCTTAAAATTTATTTGATTTATTTTTTATAATCTGATAAACTTTAAAATCTATCCGAAGAATATTAAGAGTTTTTATTTGAATATTAAAATTTAAGAGGAAAATTATTTATGGCAAATCATAAGTCGGCGAAAAAAAGAGCGAGACAGACAAAAAAAAGAACCGAGCGCAATACCAGCAGCCTTTCTAAAATGAAGACCAATATTAAAAAACTTAAAGCGGCGGTTGCCGGAAAAGACAAAGATAAAGCGGCAATCCTTTTCAATTTAAACGCGTCTTACATTATGCAGTTAGCCGCAAAAAAAATTATACATAAAAATAACGCGGCAAGAAAAATTTCGGCCATCGCAAAGCTTAACAATACGCTGTTATAAATCGCTATAAACTTTATATGCGGCCGGCTTTAAAAATAAATTCTTCGAAAATCGCGTCGGCCGGCCATGACGTCGTTTTTAATTTTAAGTCCGCATCTTTCAAGAGTTTTACGATTTTTTTAAACTCTTGAACTTTGAAAGACGAAAGATTTTTTATAAATTTCTTTTTCAGGAAAGGAAGAACGGAGTTGACGGTTAAAACGGTTTCAAAATCCATGCCGGAAATTTCCTGAATCTTTGCCCTATGCAATTTCCTTATCTCGTTATATAAAATTGATATAATTTTTATGGGCTCTTCCCCGTCGCCGTAAATAATATCGAATATAGAAAATGCCGCTTTTAAATCTTTTTCCAGTATCTTGTCCGTTAAATCGAAAACGGTAAATTTCTTAGAAAGGGAAACGGAGGATTTAATTTTGCCGAGGGGTATTTCCTCGTCTTCTTTGGCTGATTTTATTCCCGAAGCTATTTTATCAAGTTCGGAATCTATATTTAAAATATTGTTTCCGGTATAACGCATTATGTAATAAGCGGCTTCGTCGGAAAGTCTGATACCCTTTTCTTTTGAGAGTTTTTTAATGAAGGAGGGAAGTTCGTTATCGTATAAGAACCTTATTTTATTAAGACTGAAATAACTTTTATTTTTCAATTCCTTAAAAAATTTAGTATTTTCGTTGATTTTAGGACTTTTATGGTAAAATATAGTTACGGTAGTGGACGGCGGCGATTTTAAATAATCCTGTAAATTATCGTCGTTTATAAACGATTCTCCGAAATCTTCAACCTGGACTATTCTTTTTTCAGCAAATACCGGATAACTGCCCGCAATATTTAAAAATTCCTGCAAAGACGGAGACGCGAGCTTATCGAAATTAAAATCGAACTGCTCCTTTTTCAGTATCGACGATTTAATGTTTTCTATTTCCTTTTCTATTCTGAAAACGTCTTCTCCGTAAAAAAAATAAATAAGCACCGCGCCTTTTTTAATTTCATTTGCGTTTTTCATAATTAAATTTTATAATAAAAAAAAGTTTTTTAAAAGTCTAAAAATTATTTGAGGTATTGAAAGTTTGCAGTTGACTTTTGAATTATATTTTATTAATATATCTATATTATGATGATGTTTCTAACGATTTTATTGATAATTTCCGCTGTGTTTTTAGTCATAGTAATTCTTATGCAGCAGGGCAAAGGACAGGAAATGGGAGCCGTTTTCGGCGGCAGTTCGCAGACGATATTCGGAGCGTCCGGAGCCGGCAATTTTTTGACGAAAACTACGGCAGTGCTCGCAATAGTTTTTATGGGTTCGGCGTTTTTTATATCCTATATTTCCGCAAAACAGCAAAACCCTATCGCGATTAAAAGCTATATTAAAAAGACCGCAACAGCCGCGCCGCTATCGAAACAAAATAGTTCCGTTCCGAAAAAGGCTGCGTCCGCAAAAGAGAACGCAAGCGCAGGCGGCGCAAAATAATATATCAAATTATATAATTAATAAGGTTTTAAATATAATGCCGAAGTGGTGGAACTGGTAGACACACCATCTTAAGGGGGTGGCGGATAATATCCGTGCCGGTTCGATTCCGGCCTTCGGCACCACGCCTTTTAGACAACGGCGGTTAAATTCTTACCGCCGTTTCAATATTTTTTCGACATAAGCAGGATAAATTCTTTTAAAAACGCTTTATTATACAATTCAGAACTTTGCTCCATCTGGCTTAAGGAGCCGGCGACGCTTAATTTAACTTTGTACGGCCTGTTTCTGGTAAGCGAGTCGAATCTGTTCACGATAGATAAAATCTTGCCGTAAGTCGAAATATTTTCTTCGCTTTTACCGAAAGGATAGCCGGAACCGATTGATGTTTCGTGATGTTCTAAGGTTGCATTTATTATGCTGATATTATCTACGTTGTTTTTTATTAAAATTTCTTTAGAATATATGGGATGTTTCCTGATTTCATAAATTTCATTTTCGGTCAGGCCTTTTTTAGATAAAAATTCTTTTGGAATCATTAATTTTCCTATATCGTGCGTAAGTCCGGCAAGGCCGATTTCGTAAAGAGAAATTTTATTTGAAAATCCCAGCCTGTTTGCTAAAGCCATAGCATAGATGCTTACGTTCATTCCGTGCCCGACCTCGTTGCGGTCATAACCGGAAAGGTTTAAAAGATTCATAAAAGCGAATTCGCTCATTAACAGATAATCCATAGTGGTCTCGATGGAACGCTTGATTTTTTCGTTGTTGTCTTTAAGGTTTCCCGTCGTGAGTATGATTTCTGCGTAAACTTTGGTATAAATATATATTTTAACGGCTTTTTCTTCAAAATTGAGATTTTTGGAACCAATAATATCGTCGAAGTGTTCCAGTATATCTACTTCATATTTTTCCTTATCGTCTTCTTTGATATAAAGATATTCTATGCCGTTATTTTTCAGCCTTAAAGCATCGCTTTTTGAAAATATAAGGGCTTTAGACCTGTATAAGATGTAATTATCCGCAGATTTTATATAGAGCGGGTAATCCGAATTTTTACCGAAAATCAAACTTTCGATAATTATCGGGATATAATTGACGGTTTTTTCCATAGTATTATGCTGATTATGCTTTAAATGATTTCCGCGTCCAGCCCGTTTTTCAGTAAGCCGCTTTTAAATTCCTCGGCCTGTTTTTTATCGCCTATTATTGTGCCGTAGTGCATCGGAATAGATATCTTTGCTTTAATTTTTGCGGCGGCTTCGATTGCCTCGGACGGAGTCATAACGTATGTGCCGCTGACCGGTATGAACAGCAGGTCAATATTTTTTGAAGCTAGATTGTCCATTTCGGGAATATGGTCGGTATCGCCGGTATGATACACTTTTATTCCGTTAAAAGTTACTATGAATCCCAGTTTTTTGTCTTCTTTGGGATGATAGACCTTCCCCGGTTCCCTGAATTTGTTTATATTGTAAGCCGGTACGCCTTCAATATGCAAATCTTTAAAGTCTATAGAATCGCCCGGAGAAATAACTACCATTTTATTATCGTATAAAGATTCTATTTCATCGTTAGTCATTTCGTTCATAAATAAAATAGTCGAATCCTTTAAAATTTTATGAATGTCGTCCGGCGAAAAATGGTCGAAATGCTCGTGGGAAATAAAAATATAATCCGCCTTTGGTTCGCCGCCGCTCAGTTTGAACGGGTCAAAATATATATTTGTTTTGCCGTCGCTTACGCGGAAACTGTCGTGGCAAAATCTTGTTATCTGAAGCCCTTTGTAGTCAAACATAAAACCTCCTTAAAATAAAATGGATTATTTTATTAAATTTTTTATTTATTATGATATTATGATTTTATCACAATTATTTTAAAATTGTTAAAAACATATTAAGTTTATACGATATAATATTATATAAATTAGATATTGTAATTTTATATGGTTGTAATATATAATATTTGGGTCGTCGGGCTTATGCCCTGCGTTGCGTCGCCTAAATTAAATAAATAAAATAAATAGATAAATTAATTAAAATAAATAAATTAATTTAAAGAACGAGGATAAAATTATGAAAAACGAAAAAAATAAAAAAAGATTGTTAATTTTTGCATCTTTTATCGGCATATTCGTTTTATTTTTAAGCGGATGCGCAACATATTACGGCAGGCCGGCATATTCGCAGGGTTACATAGGCATAGGCGTCGCCGCCCCCAATTTTGCATTTTCTATAGGCAACGGCGTAGACGCTTATTATGCGCCTATGTACGATACTTACATATATGGATATAACGGTTATTACTGGAGATGGCTTAACGGCGGATGGATATACGCAAGCGGTTATTCCGGGCCATGGTATCCGGTAACCGCCGGAATTTATCTTCCTCCGTCATTAATTTACGGACCGCCGCCCCCGGTAATGGATTATCAGCCGTATTTCACATGGTGGACTAATTATGTCGGTCCATGGTACAGGGTAAACCATCCGGGCTGGTGGGAAAGACACCACATGTTCTTAAGGAATTTCGGCACATGGCGCTCGCACGTAAACCGCGGCTACGTAAACCGCCCGTTCAGACACGGAGGACTACCCGGTTTCAGGGGTCCGGCTCAGCAGGGCAGACCGGGGTTTAGGGGTCCGGCTCAGCAGGGCAGACCGGGGTTTGGAGGGCCGCAGCAGGGCAGACCGGGGTTTAGGGGTCCGGTTCAGCAGGGCAGACCGGGGTTTGGAGGGCCGCAGCAGGGCAGACCGGGGTTTAGGGGTCCGGTTCAGCAGGGCAGGCCGGGGTTTGGAGGACCGCAGCAGGGAGGTCCCGGTTTCAGGGGTCCGGCTCAGCAGGGCAGGCCGGGGTTTGGAGGGCCGGCGCGTAAAGGTCCCGTGCGTGGCGGTGGCGGCGGCAATAAAAAGAAAGATAATAATCAAAGATAGATAGCATTAAAAAAAATCAGGTTGAAATTTTAAGATTTAATTAAACGGCAGGGAGAGATTTATGGCAAATTTAAGAATTGCGATAAACGGGTTCGGGAGAATCGGAAGGAATGTTTTTAGAATATTTCAAGGCATGATTGCAAAAGGCGAGCAGGTTGAAATAGTCGCGATTAACGATATTACCAATCCTCAAGTTCTCGCCCACCTACTTAAATACGATTCTGTCCATGGAAAAGCCGATTTTTACGTCGGATACGATATCGACCATATAATTGCGGACGGCAGGGAAACTTTAATTACGGCCATTAAAGACCCAGCCGAACTTCTATGGAAGCATCTCGGCGTCGACGTGGTTATCGAATCGACCGGCCTTTTCACTAAACGGGGAGATGCCGCAAAGCATCTGAATGCGGGAGCAAAAAAAGTTTTAATCTCCGCTCCCGCCGGCGACCCTGATGTTACCGTAGTGCTTGGAGTGAACGATAAGATTTACGATAAAAATAAACATTTTATAGTATCTATGGCATCATGCACTACAAACTGTCTTGCCCCCGTCGCAAAAGTAATACACGAGAATTTTACGATAGAAAAGGGCAATATGACCACCGCCCATTCCTATACGAACGACCAGAGGATATTAGACCTGCCTCATAAAGACTTAAGAAGGGCGAGAGCGGCTTCCATTTCCATTATTCCTACTACTACCGGCGCCGCGAAAGCCCTTTGCGAAGTGTTGCCCGAATTAAAAGATAAACTTGACGGAATGTCTTTAAGGGTTCCTACGCCCGATGTTTCAATTAACGATTTAGTATGCAAAGTTTCCAAAAAAACAACCGTTTTAGAAGTAAATTCAAAATTGGAGGAAGCCTCCGAAAGCTATCTCAGAGGAATACTTGCGTTCAGCAAAGAGCCTCTGGTTTCCATCGATTATATCGGAGACAAGCATTCTTCCATCGTAGATTCCCTTAGCACGAAGGTCATAGGAGACGACCTCGTAAAAGTTCTGGCATGGTACGACAACGAATGGGGATATTCGACAAGACTTGCCGAAATGGCGGTCAAGATGATGAAATAAACAATGGATAATATCGTTTATATCGACGAAATAGATATCGGGAAAAAGACCCTGCTTATAAGGGTTGATTTTAACGTTCCTTTAGACCAAAACGGGAACATTACCGACGACACCAGAATAAGAGCGGTTCTCCCCACTATAAATTACTGTTTGGACGAAAATACGAAAGTCGTATTAATGTCGCATATGGGAAGGCCTAAAGGAAGAAAAGTTCCAGAGCTTTCACTTTTAGTTGTAGCAAAAAGACTGAGCAGGCTTTTAGACAAAGACGTTAAGTTCGTGAACGAATGCGTAGGAGAGTTAGCGGAAAATGCCGTTAAATCGGCAAATTACGGCGATATCATACTTTTAGAGAATTTGCGGTTTTATCCTGAAGAAACCGACAACGACGACGAATTCGGCAAAAAATTGGCTTCGCTTTGCGATATTTACGTCAACGACGCTTTTGCCACCGCCCACAGGTCGCACGCTTCCAACGTTGCGGTTACAAAATTCGTGAATACGTGCGCCGCCGGATTTCTTATCAGAAAAGAGTTGAATTATTTTACGAGAGCCATAGAAAACCCTATGAAACCTTTTGTCGCCATAGTCGGCGGCGCAAAGGTTTCGGGAAAGATAGAAGTATTGTCCAATCTGGCCGATAAGGTGGATAAACTGATTATCGGCGGCGCCATGTCCAATACTTTCCTTAAGGCGTTGGGCCACGATATAGGAAGTTCTTTAGTAGAAGACGAAATGCTTGAATATGCAAAAAAAACCCTTGAAAAAATTAACGAGAAAAGAATAAAGCTGTATCTTCCGGTCGACGTAGTCGTTGCGGATAAATTTGCCCCTGATGCAGAAACCAAGGTTACCACTATTCAGGAAATGCCTAAAGGATGGATGGCTTTAGATATAGGTCCGGCGACCGTTACTCTTTTTACGGAAGCCATCCAAAACGCCAAGACAATCGTTTGGAACGGACCTATGGGGGTTTTTGAATTTGATGCGTTTAGCAGGGGGACGTTTGCGCTGGTTTCCAGCGTAGCGAATGCTTACGCTTTGACTATCGTGGGCGGAGGAGATACCGACGTCGCTTTGCACAGGGCAGGAGAATTTGCCAAAATGTCGTATGTTTCTACAGGCGGCGGAGCGTTTCTGGAACTTTTAGAGGGTAAAAAACTTCCCGGCATAGAAGCATTAATAGACTGTTCAAAAAAAAATAACTTAAAAAAATTGGCCTGATTCCTTTCGTCTTAATAAATTTCCATCATTGCAATCGTATAAATAAATTTAAATGAAAAGAAAAATAATAATTTTTATTTCAGTCTTTATTCCCGTCGCGGTATTAGACCAGTTATCAAAATATTTTATAAATAACGGAATAGGCTTATTCCAAAAAATACCCGTAGCCAAACATTATTTCGACATAGTCCACGTCGATAATACGGGAGTGGCATTCGGATTTATGCATAACCATTCGAATGTTATAATAATAATATTTACGGCGTTAGTAATAGCGGCGATTGCTTATGCTTTTTTTAAATCTAATCTTAATTCTTTTTTATTTTCGGTATCGGCGTCGTTAGTAATTTCAGGCGCGTTTTCAAACCTTATAAGCAGAATTTTTCAGGGATACGTGGTCGATTTTCTCGATTTTCATATTTTTAAATACCACTGGCCGAGCTTTAATATCGCGGATAGCTCGGTGGTCGTCGGAACCGTCCTGTTTTTTATTTCTATAATAAAATATATTTGATTATATAAATATCTTACATTATATGGAAGCGGAATTAAATAAAAATTACGATTTCGAAAAAATTGAAAGCAGGCGGCTGTCGTTATGGGAAAAAGAAAGACCCTTCGGCATTAAAGCATGCGAAGAACGGAATAAGCCCAAATTTTATTGCCTGGAAATGTTTCCTTATCCTTCCGGAAGGATTCATATGGGGCATGTCAGAAACTACGCGATAGGAGACGCCGTCGCACGTTTTAAAAGGTTGAAGGGATATTCCGTCCTTCATCCTATCGGTTTCGACAGCTTTGGGCTTCCCGCCGAGAATGCAGCGATAAAAAACAAGACTAATCCTTCCTTGTGGACTAAAAATAATATAAATTCGATGACGGTTCAGCTAAAAAGGCTCGGTTTTTCTTACGACTGGGACAGGCTCGTCATAACGTCCGACCCTTTATACTATAAATGGGAGCAATTATTTTTTCTAAAAATGCTGGAAAAAGGGCTGGCCTATAAAAAAAATTCCAACGTAAACTGGTGCGAATCATGCAGCACCACTCTTGCGAACGAACAGGTCGAAGACGGAAATTGCTGGAGATGCGGCGAAACCGTTACGATAAAAAATATGGAGCAGTGGTTTTTTAAAATAACCGCTTATGCCGAAGAATTGCTTAAAGATTTGGACGGGCTTGAAGGATGGCCGGATAAAGTAAAAACCATGCAAAGGAACTGGATAGGAAAAAGTTCGGGATTGAGCGTTTTTTTTAAAATAGACGAGGTTTGTTCCGAAAAAAACGCCGAAGATAATTACATAGAAATTTTTACTACAAGGGCGGATACTATTTTCGGCGCAACTTTTATAGCCGTGTCCCCGTTTCATCCTCTTGCCGAAAAGTTAACCGCAGATTCCGGAAAGAAAATCGAACTCGAAAAAATTATTCATAATTCATTAGTGTCAAAAGATATTACGGAAAAAGAGGGATTTTTTACCGGGCGTTATGCCGTTAATCCGTTCACTAAAAAAAAGATTCCCATATATATAGCAAATTTTGTTTTAATGGATTATGGAACAGGCGCAATAATGTCGGTTCCGGCGCACGATGTACGCGATTACGAATTTGCCGAAAAATACGGGATTGAAATAATCAGGGTAATTAACCCGCCGGCACCGAAAGAAAAAGATAAAAGCGGAAACGCCGAAGAATCTGAAGGACTGCCTTTTACCGCTCCGGGAACGCTTATTAATTCCGGAGAATTTGACGGACTTTCTTCCGAAGAAGCGAAAGAAAGAATTGCCGCTTTTGCCGAAAAAACCGGGAGCGGCAAAAAGGTTATTAATTACAGGCTTAAGGATTGGGGAATATCGCGGCAGAGATACTGGGGGTGTCCTATACCTGTTGTTTACTGCAAAAAATGCGGGACAGTACCTTTAAATGAAAGCGATTTGCCGTTGATACTTCCGGTCGATTTTAATTTGACCGTCGAGGGCGCTTTGACCGCCGCCGATGAATTTAAAGCATCAGCCGCATATTCCGGCGCAGACGCCATAGCTTTTACAGGCAAGGGCGCCTCGCCGCTGGAAAGATTAAAGAGCTTTACGGATACAAAATGCCCGAAATGCGGAGGCTATGCAAAACGGGAAACCGACACCATGGATACTTTCGTAGAGTCGTCGTGGTATTTTTTAAGATATACCCTTTCCGACGGAGCGGAAGACGTTCCATTTAAAATCGAAGACGTGGAAAAATGGCTTCCGGTGGACCAGTATATAGGAGGGGTCGAGCATGCCGTTATGCATCTTTTATATTCTAGGTTTTTCGTTAAAGCGCTAAGGGATTTGGGCTATTTTAGATTAAACGAACCGTTCAAGAACCTTTTGACGCAGGGAATGGTCGTAAAAAACGGGGCTAAAATGTCTAAATCCAAAGGCAACGTAGTGGACCCCGACGAACTAATCAGAAAATACGGAGCCGACACCGTAAGGTTATTCGTTCTTTTTGCCGCGCCTCCCGAAAAAGACTTGGAATGGAACGATTCCGGAGTCGAGGGGACATTCCGGTTTATTAGCAGGTTTTATAAAACCGTTATAGCGAGTTCGGAAATTCTAAAAGACGCCGGCCGCGATTTTATTATGGAAGGCGAAAGCGAATCCCTTAATAGCGAAATAAGCCGAGATATTAAGAAAATACTATATAATTTAGGGCAGATATTAGAAAAAACCGAAACGGAAATGAACGGAAGATACCATTTTAATACCATAATAAGTTCATCGATGGAATTGCTCAACGATTTTAATCGCTTATATGAAAATGTTGCCGGAAAGGGAAAGGTTTTACGCAAAGCGGATAAATATGCGCTCAAATATTTCTTAAGCTCCGTTATTTTAATATTATATCCCTTTATCCCATATATCTGCGCGGAAACGTTTGAAATTCTAAACGGTTCTTCCATAGAAAAAGAATCATGGCCGAAAATTATCGACACGGGTTATACAGAAGAAAACTGCAATATTGCGGTTCAGGTAAACGGCAAAATGCGCGGAGTTATTGTCGCAGGCATAAATGCCGACGAGCCTTCGGTGCTCGAGGCGGCCCTTAACAGCGATAAAATAAAAAAATACGTTTCCGAAAAAAGTTTTATTAAAAAAACGATATATGTTAAAAATAAACTTTTAAGCATAATAGTATAGAATAAAATAAGAAAATAAAAATAATATATTACTTATTAATTAATTATCATGAAAATTAAATTTACGCTTGCCGTTTTTATCTTACTCTCGGCAGTCGTTGCAACGTCATGCGGATTCAGGGTATTAAAAGGAAGCGGCGCGCCGGCTTTAAATTCGTCCGGGTATAAAAAATATAATAATATATCGGAGATATATATAAAGCCTTTTAAAAATTTAACTTATAAAAGCGGCGCCGGGGTTTATTTTTCCAATAATATCGTTAATTATCTTAACGTATATACCGATATGTTTACGGCAAATAAAAGCAATGCCTTGTATTATCTCACCGGAAAGATTACTTCTATTCAAAATAACGTTACATCCTATACGGGGGTCGCCGCCGCGGTCGATTATATGATAACCGTAACTGTCGCGGTCAATCTATACAAGGCAAACGGGAGCATAGTCTTCAGGCATGTCAGCTTTTCTTCGAGCGCGTCATATTATAATTATATAAATCCTCTTATCGCCCACAAACAGGAAAAAACGGCAATAGAAACCGCTTCTAAAAGAATCGCCAGAAAAATTTCGTTATACATAGAGTCCAAAAGATTAACCTCTTGATGCTTCAAAGTTGAAGCCGTTAATTTTTCTTATTCTTTTATATGCGGCAAGGGTAATCCGCGCAAAAAGATAGCCGAGGATGCCTCCGGCTATAACGTCCAAAGGATAATGCTCTCCGTCGTAAACTCTTGAAAAAGCGACTATAAACGCAAGCGCATAAAATATTTTTTTATATCCGGGGAACATATAGGAAAGAGCTACCGCAAGAGAAAAAGCCGTTACCGAGTGTCCGGACGGAAAAGAATGTTCGCTCAGACGCCTTCCGAGCAGGTTCACATGGACGGCCCCGGATTTTATAAGGCTATCGAGCGCGACGACCGGCCTTGGCCTGTTAACGGTTTTTTTTATAATGATGTCGAATATGCCCGGAATTATCTGGGTTAAGAAAAGCAGAAAAAAAGATTCTTTAAATTTTAAACGATTGTAAATATAGACGTAAAAAAGAACTAACCAGTAAGCTACCCAGCCGTTCCCTAAAAACGTGGCGGCGCGCATATTTTCGTCAAGAAACGAAAAGTGAAAATTGTTATTAATAAATAAAAAAATTTTCGTGTCTAAGCGAAGGACGTAAGAAAACATAAATGAAAAATCGATAAAAATTAACCGCAAGATAGATTTTATATTTTGATTTTATAATTAATTAAGATATAATTTTAATAGAATAAGCCTTTAAATGCAACCTTATATATATTAAAAAAGCGCAATCCGGCGATATCCGAATGGAGGAGTTAAGCTAAATATGCAGGCAGTTATAATGGCGGGCGGTTTCGGCACGAGACTTAAGCCTTTGACGAATAATGCCCCAAAGCCCATGATACACGTCGCAAATAAGCCTATGATGGAGCATGTAGTAGATTTGCTTAAAGCGCATGGGATAGACGATTTAATAGTCCTTTTGCATGTCCAGCCCGAACTTATAAAAAATTACTTTAAGGACGGAGCCGGTCTGGGAGTAAAAATAGAATACGTGCTTGCCGAAGAAGATTACGGAACGGCAGGCGCGGTTAAAAACGTGGAGAGCATAATAAAAGACGACGATTTTATCGTAATCAGCGCGGATATAATTACCGATATTAATTTAAGCAAGTCCATAAATTTTCATACCGGGCAAAACGCCGATGCCACAATAGTTCTTACAAGGGTGGAAAACCCGCTGTCCTTTGGAATAGTAATAACGGACAATGAAGGCAGAATAACAAAATTTCTCGAAAAACCCACATGGGCGGAGGTATTCAGCGATACTATAAATACCGGGATATATGTATTAAATAAAAGAGTTCTGAAAATAATTCCTGAAAAAAGCGAATTTGATTTTTCCAAAGACCTTTTCCCTATTCTTTTGAAGGAAAAGAAAAATTTTTTCGGGCATATATCTTCGGGATACTGGAAGGACGTAGGCACCCTTTCCGAATACAGGCAGAGCCATCTGGATATTATATCAGGGAAGATAGATTTAAATATCGAAGGGGGAACCCTCTTCGAAAAAAACGTTAGAATAAGCGGCAAAAGCATTATAGATATAAGCTGCAACGTCGAAGATTCTATTTTCGGAAAAGAAGTCCATATAATGCAAAACTGCAAAATTAAAAATTGCGTGATAGGGGACAATTGTTCGATAGGAGAAAATACCGTTATAAACGGTTCCGTTATCGGGAAATCTTCTAAAATAGGTTCAAACTGCGATATCCAGGAAGCAATATTAGGCTATAAATCCAATATCGGAAATAATGTATTCGTCGGCTCGGGCGCGGTCATATCCGACGTATGCCATATAGGCAACAGCGCGGTAATAAATCCCAACGTTAAAATATGGCCGTTTAAAAACGTCGAAGACGGGGCAATATTATCCGAAAGCCTCATCTGGTCGGATAAATGGGCGGCTAAAATATTCGGACAATACGGCATAACGGCCCTCGCAAACTTGGAAATTACGCCGGAATTCGCATCCAAGTTAGGCGCGGCATTCGGCGCGACCATAGGCAAAAACAGGACTATTTCCGTTTCAAGAGACAGCCATAAAACGTCCCGTCTTTTTTCGCGCGCGATGATGTCCGGCGTCCTTTCGGTAGGCGTAAACGTGAACGATTTTAGCGATACGCCTATTTCTATCGTAAGGTATCAGGCCAAACAGTTTAAAAGCTACGGCGGCATACATGTAAGAAAGCATCCGTTCGATAAAAAGCTTTTAAACATAAAATTTTTCGATTCCAACGGTTTAGACCTGTCTTCGCTGGGCGAACAGAAAATCGAGAGGCTGTTTTTCAGGGAAGACTACTCCAGAGTAGGTTCGGAAGATACTGGAGAAATATTCTATCCGACCCACGGGACCGAATATTACACGGACGGATTTCTGAACACTATTGATACCGATAAAATCGTAAAAAGAAAATTTAAAATAGTAATCGATTATTCTTACGGAAGTTCGAGCAAGATTTTTCCGGCGATAATCGGCAAACTAGGAATAGATTCGGTTCATCTGAACGCAAATTTAGACCAGACGAAGATTACGAAGACTGAAAGGGAATTTAAAAAATCCCTGAGGGAATTGTCAAGCATCGTAAGGTCTATTAACGCGGATATGGGAATTTTTATAGACAACGGAGGAGAAAAGATTTACATATGCGACGAAAACGGAGACAATATAGACGGCAATACCGCGCTGACCTTAATGTCTTTATTGATTATGAAAAACGAAAAAAACGGCGGGCAAATATCCGTCCCCGTCAATTCTTCTTTTAATATAATGAAAAATGCCGCAGATTATAATTTTGAAGTAATTTTCGCTAAAAATTTTTCAAGTTCTTTAATGGAAAAATCTGTATGCTGCAATGTTTCTTTTGCCGGAGACAACGAAGGCGGTTACATTTATTCCAGATTTATGCCCGCATTCGACGGAATGTATTCCGCGATAAAGCTCTTAGAGATGCTTGCCAAACTTAATACTTCCATTAAAAACGAACTGAGGTATATCGAGCCTACTTATTTTGAATATAAAAGAGTGCCGTGTCCCAGCGAACTGAAAGGCTTTATAATGAGAAAATTTTTTGAAAAATACGAAAGCGATGACGTTTTATTAATAGACGGCATAAAGCTCATAAAAACAAACGGGTGGGTTCTGGCGTATCCGACGTTGGAGGGCGCCCATTTCGATATATTTTCGGAAAGCAAGGAAAAAGAAGAAGCTCTTCAGCTAATAAACCAATTTAGCAACGATATCGAAAAATGGAAAAATGAAAGAAATTTCAGCGCTTTATCGTAGGGTTGGCGGCGGATGCGCAAGAGCTTAACGAGCCTGTCCAATATTATAATAAATACGGGAGAAACGAAACGCAATGGCGGAAAAAGACGTGCAAAAAACTTTCGAGATTGAATTTGGAACGTCCGGTTACAGGGGGAAAATAGCCGACGACTTTACCTATGATTCCGTTAAGTTAGTTTCTCAGGCTATATGCGATTTTCTGGCCGGAAAATACGGGGGCGTTTTTCCTTCAAAGAAGATAATAGTAGGATACGACACCCGGTTTTTATCGGAAGAATTTGCCAAAATAAGCGCCGGCGTTTTTTGCGCCAACGGTTTTAACGTTATTTTTGCGGACACTTTTACCGCGACCCCCGTAATCTCGTTAAAAATTTTAAAAGAAAAAGCTCTTGGAGCTATAAACATAACCGCCAGCCATAACCCGTACAATTACAACGGCATCAAGTTTTCGCCGGACTGGGGAGGACCGGCTCTTCCCGAAGACACTGAAATTATAACGAAAAAATCGAACGAGCTTCTAATATCGCGGCGATACAAATTTATAGATTTCGAAGAAGCAAAAAAACGGGGCTTGTTAACCGAAGAAGGTTTTACCGGCCATTATATAGACATTGTAAAATCAAAGCTGGATTTAAGGCTTATCGCCGAAAACAGCCGGAGCCTGTATCCTTTTATTACTTCTCTCCACGGAACTTCCAAAGGCATTATAGGGAGCTTGCTCGGAGGGCTAAATTTCGAATTTAAAGAAATCGACGAGGAAAGGGACGCTTTTTTCGCTCCCGGCATGGCCCCCGACCCTTCGGCAAAAAATCTTGGCACGCTCGGCGGTTTAATTAAAAATTATAACAAAAACAGAGCTATGGACGGTTCGGAAAAATTGGCGATAGGGCTTGCGGCGGACGGTGATGCCGACAGATACGGAATACTGGACGAGGGCGGCGATTTCGTCGAACCCAATATAATTTTTCCCCTTCTTTACAATTATTATATAGAAGGCAAAGGAATAAAGGGAGACGCCGCAAGAAGCGTGGCCACTACGGCTTTGGTGGACAGGGTTGCAAAGCATTATGGTTTTAAAGCAATAGAAACGCCGGTCGGGTTTAAATACCTCGGCAAACTTATATCGGAAAACAGGGTTATAATGGCCGGAGAAGAATCGTCGGGGCTGACCGTAGCCGGCCACACTCCCGATAAAGACGGAATATACACCTGTTTTTTAGTTCTGGAAATGCTGGCGTATTATAAAAAGCCCATGAAGATTCTCGTTAAAAAACTGCTGGAAAAATTCGGCCCCATATATACAAAAAGGATAAACGTTGCAGTCGATAAAGAAAAGTTTAAAGCTGAAATAGACGAAAAAATGGAAAAATTCCCCTCAAACTTTGAAGGGAGAAGCGTTACCGGCAAAAACACGACCGACGGATATAAAATCTTTTTCGACGACGATTCGTGGCTTCTGGCAAGGCTGTCGGGAACGGAAGATTTGATGCGCATATACGGAGAGGCGGATACGGAAGAAAACCTGGGCGTTTTAATCAACGCTTTCCAAAAATATTTAATTTAAAATAATATAATTGATATAATAAAAATTATATAAAAGCTGGCGGCTTATAATGCCGGCAATTAATAAACTATGAAATTTTATTCTATTCCGGCGGGACCATTTGAAGTAAACACATATATTGCGTTTAACGACTTAGGCGGCAGAAAAGAAGGTTTTTTGATAGACCCGGGGGGACGGGAAAAAAAAATAGAAAAAATAATAAAAGACGAAGGCATCGTTCTAAAGTTTATACTTAATACCCACTGCCACATAGACCATGTGGCCATGGACAATTATTTCAAGGAAAAATTCGGCATTAAAATCATGGCAAACAAAGAAGAAGAATACATACTGAAAAATTTAAAGGAGCAAGCCGAATACTTAGGTTTTATTTATACCGGCGATGTAGTTATAGACGAATATTTAAGGGAAAACGAGGCTATTGCCGTAGAAGGCGTTAATATCCTGCCGATTTTTACGCCCGGACATTCTCCGGGAAGCACGTCTTTTTTAGTAAACGATAAATACCTTTTCAGCGGAGACACCCTTTTTAAAAATACCATAGGAAGAACGGATATTTCCGGCGGCTCGCAGGAACTTATTATAAGCTCCATTAAAAACAAACTATTGAAACTGGCGGACGGCATAAAGGTTTTGCCGGGCCACGGAGAACCCACCACGATAGGAGAGGAAAGAAAATATAATCCGTATCTAATTTAATTTTCCAATATTCGATATTATTATATGGCATTAACGGATAAAAACATTCTTTTGTGCGTTACCGGTTCGATTGCATGCTATAAAAGCGTCGATTTATATAGAAGCCTTAAAAAAGAAGGCGCAAACGTTAAAATCATAGTAAGCGCCTCGGCGGAAAAATTTATTTCCCCTTATATTTTTGAATCTTTCGGAGAGGATGTTTTTAGGGACGACGCTTTTAAAAGCCCGCTGTCGCATATCGCCTTGTCAAAATTTGCCGATATTATATTAATAGCTCCCGCAACGTTCAACACGATTAATAAATTTGCCGCGGGCATTGCCGATACCCTTATAACGCTGGCGGTTTCCGCTTCGCCGGACAAGCCCAAGGTTTTAGCCCCCGCCATGAATCCAAATATGTACGCGAATAAAATATTAAAAGACAATTTGGATAAACTAAGGAAATATAATTTTTATACCGTTTCGCCGGAAACCGGAAATGCCGCCTGCGGCGATTCAGGAGAAGGCAGGTTTCCCGAAATAGAAGATATAGTATTCGACGTCGAATCCATTTTTAAAGAAAAAACGCTTAAAGGCAAGCATGTTTTGGTAACCGCGGGCGCCATGAGGGAATATCTAGACCCCGTAAGATTTATGTCGAACGGTTCAAGCGGAAAAATGGGAATAAGCCTTGCCGAAGAAGCCGCCAAACGCGGCGCGGAAGTAACGGTAATCGCGTTAAACATCATGGCGGCGCGCAAATATATAAACAGGCGGATAAAAATTATAAACCGCACCGGCTTTAAGGATTTTAAAGACGCCCTTTTAAGCGAATTTAAAAGGTGCGATATACTTTTTATGGCCGCGGCCGTTTCCGATTACGGTTTTAAAGAAAAAAGCCCCGTAAAGATTAAGAAAAGCTGCGGCTCAGCCGCAGGAACGGTTCTCGGCGTCGAACTCGTTCAAAACGAAGATTTATTAAAAGCCGTTTCGGAAATCAAAAAAGAGGGGCAGACTGTTTTCGGTTTTGCCGCCGAAACGAACTCCTTAATAGAAAACGGAAGAAAAAAGCTTGCGGAAAAATCTTTGGACTACATTTTCATAAACGACGTATCTAAAGGTATTGTAGGCGGAAACGAAAACGAAGGCTTTCTGATAACGAAAGCCGGCGAAATAAAAAGATTCGAAAGGGAATCTAAGAGCGAACTTGCGGCAAAACTTATTTCCGGGTTAAGCTTATAAGGAATAAAAACGGCGGCGCATACGCTGTAAAAATATTTTATTTGCAATAATTAATATTAAATGATATTATGTAAAAATGAATAGATTATTTTCAAATAAAAAATATAGGATTTTTTTGTTTTTTCCTCCCGTTGCGGTTGCTATTTTCTATCTTATTATCATTACAGATTTCAGTTATATTTTTAATATTCCGATGACGATGGCGGCTGTTCACGCGGGAATGCACATGCGGCAGTCTATGGGGGCATCCGTAAATGGAACGGGAACAGCGAAGTCCGGCTCTTTCGATATTTCAAAAATCAAAAATACTCCTTTACGTAAAACAGGTTGCGGCGCTTTCGCCGTTTGTCTGGAATGCCGCAATATTCCAGCCGCTTCAGGAAGTAAAATTATAATATACCGCAGATTTTATAAATACGTTTATTTTATAAAATCGCTGTATCATAAACGTTTCATCCACAATATCGCCCATCCTCCAAAGCCGGTATCCATATAATTTCCTATTTTATTTAATTCCAAAGTTTTATTAATCGCTTAATTTTAGCGCAATTAAGTTAAAACGCATGCCGTTTAACGTTTAAACGGCTATTAAGGAGAAATTTTTATGAATAATAAATTTAAAAAGGTTTTACCATTATTTTCTTTTCTTTTTATATCGCTTTTTCTCATCGCAGGTTTAACTTTGTTGTCGGGTTGCGGCGGCGGGGGAGGAGGGGGAGGTTCTATGGGCGGCGGTTCAAACCCGGCGCCGTCGGGTCCGACGTCCGAAACTATTACCGGAAATGCCGCTGGCGGACCGGCAATAGCGGGCGCAACCGTTCAACTTTGCTTGGCGGGTACGTCGAGTCCCTCTAATACCTGCACGCCCGTCGGAAATTCTACCGTGACCGACGCCAATGGCAATTTTACGATTACTTACACCCCGCCTTCGGGAAATCCTAACCTGTATGTGCAGGTTACATTGGGCAATGTCATGCTGAATGCCATCGCCGGTCCTGCCGACGCTCCTTCTTCGAATGTAAATGTCAACGAATATACGACGGTCGTCGCGATGGATGCTATTCGACAAGGTCTTTCGTCGTCCATGGGCGGCTTTTTGACCCTTGTAAATCCATCCGGCGGCCCCGCCTCGACGGGCGTGGATTCGAGCTTGGAACCTTTGCAGTCCAATATGATAATGTTAGCTAACGCCCTCGCGGCATGCGTCGCCCCCGCGGTTTCAAACTCGGGCAGCTTTTCCGGAATTCCCGCATGTTCTGGTATTTCTACGGCCGTTACGCCGTCGGGAGTGGCGGCGCCTTTAGGATTAGTTGAACCGGTTACAACCTTAGACATGATGGGAAATATTATCGCGATTGAAAATGCGGCCAATGTTTCGGGCGCCTCAACCGCTTTCACAGCGGCAGCCGAAGGAATGCAGTCCGCGATTTACGGCATTGCGCAGTCTGCTACGTCTGCTACGGGATATGCTGGATGGTCGGGCATGCCCGTTTCATCGCCATCGTCGATGCCGATGATGATAATACCGAGCCCCGCCGCTCCGCAGGGCTTAACGGCGTCGCCCGGTAACGCCCAGGTCGCGTTAAACTGGGATTCCGATATTTCCGCAACGAGTTATAATGTTTATGAATCTCAGAGCGCAGGGGGACCTTATGCCGAAATCGCCTCGTCTATCGGGGCAACGGCTTATACGGTTACCGGCCTAACCAACGGCGCGACGTACTATTTTGAAATATCGGGCGTAAACAGCAGGGGCGAAGGCGCGCCCTCGGCTTCGGTAAACGCCGCTCCCGCATCTTCCGCCCCAATTTCGACCGGAACCGGAACCGCCTCGTCGTCGGTATCCGTATCGGGAACGGTTAACGGCGGTTTAACCCCCATGAGCGGAGCCACAGTTAAGATTTACGGATGCACCGAAATGGCAAGCGCTTCCTGCGCCGCCTTAGACGCGTCTCCGGTTACTACGAACGGCGACGGAGCGTTTACCCTTTCCTATAATCCGGTGTCCGCCGATACAAGCTATTATCTGGAGGCTACGCTAGGACCCATAGAGCTTGAAGCCGTTATACCGGCGCAGATTCCCGCAGGCGGTATAACCATGAACGAATATACGACGTTTATCGCGCAGGAGATTTATAGCTATAACCAGCAGGCCAACGCAACCGGCTTAGGATTAACCGCCGCCGGCATAATGAGCATGGAAGACGCAAGTTTTGACGGCCAGCCTTCGCAAAGCCCCAACTTCTATATGTCGCCGATAGAACCGTATCTCGTAATAATGGCGGACGGACTTGCTTCCTGTATAGACGAGGCTTATGCCGCAAACCCGGCCAACCCGGTTTTAACGTCTAATGCCTGCACTTCCTTAGAGAATTTAGTTACGGATAGTTCTATTCCCAATGCCGGGCAGACTCCGTCCACCGTTGCAGGAATACTCGGAAATATGGCCGCCGTTTTTAACGCATATTACGGCAATACCTCTAATACGGCATACATCGGAGGGGTTACTGCAATGCAAAAAGGTTTGTACGGCATGATGACATCCGGCGGGTCATATTTTACGTTCGCGTTCCCGGCTGGTTTTTCTACGACGGAACAAACGGTTCCCATGTATCTTATAGGGCATATGGGCATTCCGGGCAGTACCGGCAGTACTGTTATTATGGGCGGCATGATGTAAACTTAAAGATGTAAACTTAAACCTTGAACCTGCAATAGAATTTTTTATTTTCCGGATAAACCGTTTGAATATGGACGGCTTTTAACCGTACCCGCATCTTTTGCCTGCATCAAAGGCATGCCTTGATAAACGCAGGCAAAAGATATGCGGGCATGACAATACGGGAATTTAACTTTTCACAAGGCGGGCGTCCATCGGCGTCCGCATCAAAGATATGGAGTTTAGCGCTTATAAAGCCAAAGACTTTATGCTAAACGAAATGCTTCGATAGACGCGGACGCCGATACCCGCGAAAGCGGATATAAGCATATATTTTTTCGTATGTATTGAAAAAGCATGCCGTTTTCATCGGAAAAATATGCCGTTTATGCGGTATTTGCGTATAAAAGAAACATCTAAGTTAAATAAAGCTAAAAAGATGCTTTATATATAGACGGTTTTAAAATTTAAATGACAATCAATTTTTTTCGTCTTAGTTAAATTTTAAAACCGAACTCTTTTTTTGTGCTATATTTGTTATATTTACAAATAAAATCACAAGGAGGGTTAAAAACGTTAAAAGAACAGATTCACAAGAGTGACCCAGAATGAACGAACCGGTTTTTCTATCGTTAGATTCCGGTATAACGATAAACTTGTAAATAAAAAAATATTAAAGCCGCGTTCATTTTTCAAGGTTAATAGAATGTTCGTAATAAGGTAAAAGGTAAGACAATAAAACGTTATAATTGTTGGAATTATAAAATTCTATCATAGTTTTATTGAATTCAAGCCCGTCTTTTGCTTTAATATTTAAAGCCCGATATCCGTTTTCTATTAAAAGACCGTTTGCCATAAGCCTGCTCGTTCTTTTATTCCCGTCCCAGAAAAATTGGTATCTGCTTCCGAATCCGAAAAATATGAAAGAACGTATAACCGGATTTTCAATCTTTGAAATTTTTTTAACGCCTTGAATAAACAACTCGTCTAACTTGTCTGCTTTCGGCGGGATATAATCGGTTCCGCCGATTGTCACCTGCGCCGTCCTAAATTCCCCCGGCTTGAGGGATTCGCCTTCTGATACTATTTTATTAAGTTTGCAGAATGTTTCTTTGTCTAATTTAAATTCTTTATTTTGAAGTATAGAGAATAAAAGCGATATGCTTTTATTCTGGTTTAAAACCTGCTGTTCGTCTTCTATTTTGTGGCCGCCAACGGTAATTCCGTCCAAGAGGGTCTGTACTTCCGGGAAAGTCATTGGATTGCCTTCCAATGAGCATATGTTGTAAATATAATCGATTTTATCTTTTTTAAAAAGAAAAAGCGCAAACTCTTTGTCCGGCTTTACGGCTATATGGTAAGACGAATTAACGGCGTCTATTTCGTTTAAAGAAGTATTTAATTCTATATCTATATTTTCTCTATTCATTTGCAACCTCATCTAACTTTTTATATTATATCATATCCAACCTTTAATTCTTTGACCTTTTCAAGTTCTTCCCGGCCTACTTCTTTTCCAGCCTTTATTACGGTCTTTATCCCGATAGAAAGATAATGACAATATTAATATAGATATTTATGTAACTCGTCCAAATCCGGTCGTCCCGGTCAGGGCTTTCCATGCCGTAGTGCATAGTTTTAGATAAGCAAGGTTTAAAAACGAGATGGCGGAAGTAATCGTTGCGAAGCACTAATGCGCTAAAATGCTCGAATGTAACAGATATTCGTTTAATCTTATTTTTGAGAATAAAAGGGAAAATGAGTAAAAAATAGCGGTTATTATCGATGTCTTTTATTTGCCGGCAATAATTTCTTCCTCGACCGGCGAAGAATTCCTATCCGGCATCAGGTAACTTTTAATATCGGAGACGGAGCCGGGGCTATTGCCTTTTACCGAAAGTATCACATAGGAATAATAAGGCCACGAAGCGTTTATGTCGAAGTTTGACGGAATTGCCGGATGGTTCGGATGAGTGTGGTAAAACCCCAAAATATCCAGATTCTCCTTTCTTGAAATTTTATCCATTTCGAGCATATCTTTGGGTTCTATTTCAAAGCTGTCCCATGCTATTTTTCCGAATCGGTTTTCGGCGGGATAAACTTTTACGATGATTTTATTTTCGCCTTCGAGCCTTCCTAAAAGTCCTCCGCATGCTTCGTATGGGAAAATTTCCTCCGCATGCTTTTTTATAATTTCGAGTTCATTTTTCTGTATTATTATTGGCATAAAATAAAGATAACGCAAATAAATAATTAGTTTAATCGTAAATTATCAATCCAGATTCGGCTTTTGCCTATATTCCGGGAATTTCCGCCCGCGCTTGCCGGAAAGCGTTTTATGTTTTGATAAATATAAATAAAGCTAAAAATCGGAAAACACGCGCGTCGAAAGATATCTCGAACCCGTGTCGGGCAGAACGGTGGCAAAGTTTCCTTTATATTTGACGGCAAGCTTATAGATTCCGTACACGTTGGCTCCGGAAGAAAATCCGCATAAAAGACCTTCTTCCTTGACGAGCCTTTTAAGCATGGCATAACTGCCTTCCGTATCGACCTTAACAAAATCGTCTATTATTTTATTGTGGTCGAAACCCTCGAAATTAAGGCAATAGTTATATTTCCATCCTTCTATTCCGTGTATTTGGCTGTCGGGGACTATTGCCACGACCTTAATTTTATCGTTATATTCCTTAAGCCTTTTCCCCACGCCCAATATCGTTCCTCCCGTGCCGATGCCTGCGGCGAAATAGTCTATATTGCCGCCGGTTTGTTCGAGCAGTTCCATCGCCGTAGTTTCGTAATGCGCGATAGGATTAAACGGGTTATTGTACTGGTCCGGCATATAATATAAATCCCTGCCTCCCCTTTCGTATTCCTCTATCGACCTTTTTATCGCCCCGTCGGTGCTTTCTTCCGCAGGCGTAAGGATTAACTCGGCTCCGAAAAGCCGCATTATTTTTTTTCTCTCGTCGCTCATATTTGAAGGGGCGTAAATTTTAACCTTGATTCCCATGAAAGCCCCGAGCATCGCGTAAGAAATACCCGTATTGCCGGAGGAGGAGTCAATTATAGTGGTTCCGGTTTTTAGAAGGCCCTTTTCCACGGCATTTTTCAGCATATATAAAGCAGGCCTGTCTTTGACGGAGCCGCCCGGATTAAGGCATTCCAATTTTGCGTATAATTTCGACCCCGTTCCCGGATTAATTATTTTATTTAAAAGAACCGCTCCGGTAGCCCCTATGTTCCATAAAGCGCTAAAAATATAAGGATTATTTTTTTCCATCTTTTTCCACGATAATTTCGTAATCGGTGTCGTTAATTTTATTGACGGAGAGAACTTTATGCCCCTGTTCCTCCATAGAGCGAGGAACGTTTCTGATGGCGGGTTCGTAATCGACTACGACCCTTAAAATTTCGCCTTTTTTCATCTTCTCCAAGGCGAGTTTGGATTTTACGAACGTAAAAGGGCAGATTTCTCCCTTAATATTCAATTCGCCGTTTTCTTTATATCCGGACATTTAATTTATACCTCTGTATGCGTTTATATTTAGGTTATATTTAGGCATCATATTATAATTATCGTTATGCGTCTTGGCGCTCGCCGCGCAGGCGCATTTTCAGCTCCTGAATTCGCAGAGGTCGCCGCATTCTATCAATTCAAAAATGCTCGGGTTTTCTCCGCACAGCGGGCATGTTTTATCTTTTCTTAATTTCATCTCTGTAAATTTCATATCTAAGGCATCGTAAATCAAAAGCCTGCCGTTTAAAGTAGTTCCAATTTCCAAAATAATTTTTATGACCTCGTTTGCCTGAATCGCGCCTATCACTCCCGGAAGAACTCCCAGAACCCCGGCTTCCTGACAGCTTGGAACAAGGCCGGCGGGCGGGGGAGAGGGAAAAAGGCATCTGTAGCACGGTCCGGTTTCTGGCAGAAATACCGTTGCCTGCCCGTCAAACCGAAAAATGGAGCCGTAAACGAGGGGCTTTTTCATAAAATGGCAGGCGTCGTTTATAAGATATCTCGTAGGAAAATTATCGGTCGCGTCTACGACCACGTCGTAATCTTTTATTAAATCTTTTATGTTGGCGGCATTTATACTTTCCTTGTAAGTTAAGACCTTTACGTCGGTATTAATCCGCGCTATGGAATCTTTCGCCGAATCGACTTTATATCTTCCGACGTCGGCAGTGCCGTGCCATATCTGCCTTTGAAGATTTGACAAATCTACCGTGTCGAAATCTACTATGCCCAGCGTTCCAATTCCCGCCGCGCCGAGATAGTATCCGCAAGGCGCGCCGAGACCGCCGGCTCCTATCAATAAAACCTTGGACGATAATAGCTTCATCTGCCCTTCGCCGCCTACTTCAGGCAATATTATATGCCGCGCATATCTTTTAATCCGTTCTTCGGTGAATTCCAAAATTTTTCCTCCGTTGCCGGTCCGCCTTTATTTCTTTGCCTGCCGCAGCCGGTTATACGATTAATTATTTTTTTATTCCACTACGTTAAGGACTATGGGTTCTACGGTTACTCCCTTAGATTCCAAAAATTTTACCGCTTTTTCTATTTCGTCGGGACTGCCTTCAAGTTCTATCGCGATTATGCCTATATCGTTCGAGATGCTGGCGCTTCTAATGTTGGTTATTACGTTAAAATTTTTTCCTATGAGATATATAAGGGGCTCTTTAATAACATCTTGCGGATAGTTAAGATAAAACTTTTTTTTTTCGGAAACCCCTCCGGCGATTGCGGGAATTATGGAAATCGTATCCCCGTCTTTAACTTTGGAATTTATACTGTCTATAAACCTTATATCTTCGTCGTTAAGATAGACGTTGACGAATCTCCTGACCTGGTCGTTCTGTTCGCATATCCTTTCTTTAATGCCTGAAAAATTTTTTTCTAAATCGTTTATAATTTCGAGTATGGTAAAGCCGTTCGACTCTACTTCGGCTTTTCCGCCTGTTAAGGACCTTAACGGCGTGGGTATTCTGACTTTTATAGACATTTAAGCCTCCTTTTGCTTATTTCTTATTTATAATTAAATGATGATTTTATTTTGTTATTTTTATCTATTAAAGTTAAGTTAATCTATCTTCCTTTATCTATTTTATTGATTTTTCCCTTTAATTTTTTCAAGAACTTTTTCGAATTCGCCTAAGTTGGCCTCTATCGTTGCCGGCTCTTTCAGTTTTCCGTTTACCGCTTCAAGCGTTTTTAAGCCGTTTCCGGTTATCGCAAGAACCGTGGTTTCATTTTTATTTATGCGGCCTTTTTCTATGAGTTTTTTGGCAACGGCAACGGTAACCCCGCCCGCCGTTTCGGTAAAGATTCCTTCGGTTCCAGCCAAAAGTTTCATTCCTTCCACGATTTCGTCGTCCGTCGCGTCTTCGCCGTAACCGCCGGATTTATTCATAAGGTCGGACGCATAGTATCCGTCGGCGGGATTGCCTATCGCAAGAGATTTTGCAATAGTATCCGGCGTCCTGACCGGCTTGATGAATTCCCTTTTTTCTTTAACGGAAGCGGTTATGGGGTTGCATCCAGTAGCCTGCGCCCCGAAAATTTTCGTATGCGGTTTTTCTTTTAATAAGCCGCAGTATTCAAATTCATCTATGGCTTTTCCGACTTTCGTAATCAGCGAACCGCCAGCCATAGGAACTACGACGTTGTCGGGCGCTTTAAATCCTAACTGTTCAAGCATTTCAAAAGTAAGAGACTTTGAGCCTTCGGCATAGTAAGGCCTTAAATTTATGTTTACGAATGCCCAGCTGTATTTGCCGGCAATTTCGGTGCACAGCCTGTTTACTTTATCGTAGCTTCCGTTAATTTTTACAAGATTTGTGCCGTATATTAACGTTCCCAGAACTTTTCCGATTTCGAGGTTGGACGGTATGAATACAAAACTTTCGTAACCGGAAGAAGCCGCCAGAGCGGCGACAGAATTAGCGAGATTTCCGGTAGAGGCGCATGCCACGACATTGAAGCCGAATTCTTTGGCTTTTGCTATGGCTACGGAAACGACCCTGTCTTTAAAAGAAAGGGTCGGGAAATTTACCGCGTCGTTTTTTATGTATAATTCTTTAACGCCCAATGCCTTAGCAAGGTTATCGGCCTTAACAAGCGGGGTATATCCTACGTTTTTTCCTATTTTTATTTCTCCCTTTATAGGGAGAAGCTCCTGATAGCGCCACATATTTGGCTCTCTGGATTTAATTTTTTCGACGGTTATTTCTTTTTTAATATTGTCGTAATCGTAATCTACTTCCAATGGACCGAAACAGTAATCGCAAACATATAGCGGACTATCCGGATATTCTTTCCCGCATTCCCTACACTTTAAACCTTTAACGAACATTTTTTCTCCTTATGTTATCTTAAAATTTATTTATTTTATATTTATTCCGACGGCAATAAATTAACATTAAAATAATAAAAAAACCCCTTCTTCCTAATGAAATATAGAAGAAGAGGTTTTTAAAAACTCTTTTCTTCTTATCTTCCAGGAATAAACCTGCGGGAATTAGCACCGATTTTGTCAGACATCGGTTGCTGCGGTTTCAAAGGGCCCGTCCCTCTACCGCTCTCGATAAGAACCTTACGATTTTATTTAAAAGAACAATTTTGTTTAGAATTAAATTATACGATATTTCTATTATATAGAATATATCGCAAGATTGTCAAATAAAAAAATAATAAAAAACAACAATAAAAAAAATAATAAAACGTCGGCGGTTGATAATTAATAGATATCAAAATGCCCGCCTGTTAATAACTTTTAATCCGGCTATTCCTTAACTAAAAAATAAAAGTAAAAACAATCGGCGCATATTTGCATTATTAATATTTTTATATTTAATATTTGTATTTGTAATAATTTGAAATTAAAATATAATAAAAATAACAAGCAAGATAAAAAAATTACAACTAAATTCAGACAAAAATACGGGTATTTTTATGGCCGAAACGTCCCCTGCGGAAGAACAGTTGCTGCTGAAGAATATTATAAAATATATCAAGGAAAAAAAGCATAAAGTTCAGGCGTTATGGTTCGGAGAAGAAAATTTGTCGTGCGGGGCGATTATATCCGGCATTAATGACGAAGATTCCGCAACGAGCCTGCATTTCGACAGCAAAATATTGCGTATGCCGCAGATTGGAAGCTTCGTAATATTAAGGGTTTTTTTTCTTTTTTCTCCCATTACCGGAAAAATTAAAAAAATAAACGGGGACAAGTCCGTCGTTATAGAATCTATAAGCTTCGTAAAGCCTAAAATAAATAAGAGGCGGTATCCGAGATTTATTTTATACGAGCCTGTAGAGTCGCAGGTAATGATAGGCAACAGTATTTTTTCGATAGAAATAAACGATATTTCCAAGGACGGAATAGGATTTATACTGCCGTCCGAAAGAAACATGATGGGGCTTATAGGGAAATCCGGGTTTATCCAGCTAAATTATAAAAACAACCTTACGAGAATAAACGGAAACATCGTATGGGTCAACAGGTTTTCCGAAAATAAATACATAGGCGGAATGGTTCTTTACACTACAAATAAAGATAAAGATATAATTACCGACATAATATTCGAAAATATATATATAGCCGAAAAGGAAATTTTTAAACTCATATCTTATTCCGGAACAAATAATGAAGAACAAGCCGTTTCCGCGCAAACCGGCATATGAAATATCTTTTTTAATACTATCCGTTTTTATTTTAACCCCGGCGCTTTCCGGATGCGTTCCTTATATTGTAGGCGGCCGCTCTTCCGAATATTATCCGCCTCAAAAAACTTCCAAAAATGTCGAGATAGGAATTGCATCATGGTACGGCCCAGGCTTTCAAGGCAGGGCGACGGCGAGCGGACAAATTTATAATATGTACGATATGACCGCCGCTTCAAAAACCCTTCCGTTGAAGGGCTATGCTTACGTTACGGATATTCAAAACCATAGAAGCGTGGAAGTTTACGTTAACGACAGGGGGCCGTACGTAGGCGGCAGGATTATAGACCTTTCTTACGCGGCCGCGAAAGCCCTCAATATGATAGGGCCGGGTACCGCATTGGTAAGGATACAGTATCTGGGACGGAGCCCGGTATCAATAAATTATGCAAACGGATATAACGAAAAATATCTTCCGCCTTTATTCGGCTATACGCTTCAATTTGCGGCATATACCGAAAAATCGAAAGCGTTGGATAAGGTTAACGAGATGAAAAAAATAGTTCCGGGAGTCCATTTAACGACTAAAAAAGTTGACGGGACACTCTATTATAAAGTGGTATTGGGCAAATTTAGAAATTTAAAAGGCGCTTATAATTTTGCCAAGATTATCGCGAGTTACGGGTACGACGTCTATATAACCAAAATAGAGTAGAACAAAATTATTTAAATTTTAATTTATTTATAATAAAATATTCAAATGAAAAAAATAGTCGCGGTTATACCCGCCAGATATAAATCCACCAGATTCGAAGGCAAGCCTCTCGCTTTAATCATGGGCAAGCCTATGATAAAGCATGTTTATGACGGCGTTATAAAATCGGGCATGTTATCGGACGTTATAATCGCTACGGAAGACAGGAGAATATACGAAGTTTGCAGGGATTTCGGAGCAAATGCCGTTATGACGAAAGAGTCGCATCAAACGGGAACGGACAGGATTATAGAAGCCGTAAGCGGCATCGATGCGGATATTGTTTTAAACATTCAGGGGGACGAGCCGTTAGTTAATGCCGAAATAATAGAAGCGCTAATAAAACCTTTCGGCGAAGAGGGCGATATTTCATATACGAGCGTTAAAACGCATATTTATTCTTACGAAGAATTCATTGACCCAAATAACGTAAAGGTCATCGTGGATAAAAATAACTTCGGCATTTATTTCTCGAGAAGCCCTATTCCGTATGACAGGGAAAAGGCGCCAAACCTTAAAGATTTTAAAGGCGTTTTCGGTTACAAGCACCTTGGCTTTTACGGATATACCATGGAATTCCTTATGAAATTCGGAAAAATGAACGCATCTTATTTAGAAAAAAAAGAGATGTTGGAACAGCTAAGAGCGGTAGAAAACGGGTACAGGATAAAAGTCGAAACCGTTAATATCTCTACTATTCCCGTAGATGTTCCAGGCGATATAAAAAAGGTTGAAAATTTTATTTTAAAATCTTATAATGATAAGCTTGAATAATTTAAAATAATAATTTTTAAAAAGCAAAGGAGCATTAAGAAAATGAAAGAAGGAATACACCCTAAAATTTATCAGGCAAAGGTAAAATGCGCATGCGGCGAAGAGTTTATTACCGGAAGTACCGCCCCGGAAATTCACGTAGATATATGCTCGAAATGCCACCCTTTCTATACCGGCAAACAAAAATTCGTGGATAGCGCAGGAAGAATCGATAAATTTAATAAAAAATACGCCAAGATAAGCAACAATAAGAAATAAAATCAGAAATAAAGAAAGTTCGCTTTACGGCCTTTCCTTTTTAATTAATGGTTAAACTAATCAACTATACTTCTAAACCCGAAATTACCATAGCGATAGCCGCCCGGCTTTGCTACAGCTCCTATGACATCGCAAAAATTGAAAAAGATTTTAACGACGGGGAAAAGGGATTAGAAAAAGCAAGAAAATTAATTAAAAGAATCAGAACCTCCGGCCACGATTCCGTCTTGGAACATTCAAGCTTTTCCTTCGGCGTAGAAAGACTTTCGAGAAGCGCCTCGCATCAATTAGTCAGGCACCGCATCGCGTCTTATTCCCAAAGAAGCCAGCGTTACGTTAAGGAGTTAAAGCCGTGCTATGTTATTCCCGATTCCATATCCGGAAATAAAGAATTTTTGGCAAAATACAATAAAACGGTCGAGGCTATTTTCTCCTTATACGGTTATTTTATAGAGAATGGAATTCCGGCCGAAGATGCAAGATACCTGCTTCCCAACGCAACCGAAACGCAGCTCGTATTTACTATGAACGCAAGAGAGCTTCTGCATTTTTTCAGACTGAGGGGATGCCGGAGAGCGCAGTGGGAGATAAGGCGGGTCGCGGGGGAAATGTTCAAGCTTGTTTATCCTATCGCCCCGTCAGTTTTTCAGGGCGCTGGTCCCGCATGCGTGAGAGGAAACTGTTCGGAGGGAGAATTTTCTTGCGGAAATCCTTCGGAAGTCAGGTCTTCATGGCTAAAAGGCGGTTTAGACTTTTAATTTTCAGCCGTAAAAGCTTTCGTTAGATTTTTTATTTTGTCAAAAGGTGCAATTTTAAATGCTGGACGATATTTTAATAAAAAAAGCTCAGGAATTAGCCGATAAATCTAAAGAGATATACGGCAGAATACGCGAAGAAAGTTCCAAAGGATTCAGCTCCAACATAAAAGAACTTTCCAAGCAATATAACCTTATCAAAAAAACCGCGGAGCAGTTTGCCGAACACAATAAAATAGAATCCGACATTAAAGACCTAGAGGACCTGGTTAGGCACGAATCCGACGAGGCGCTGATAGGATTGGAAACCGAAGAGATAAATTCTTTAAAAAACAAAGCTTCAAAATTAGCCGAAGAAATAAAAGTTTTTTTTTACCCGAAAGAAAATCTTAAGGATAAAGATATTTTGCTTGAAATAAGGGCCGCCACGGGGGGAGAAGAGGCCGCCCTTTTCGCGCTCGACCTTTTTAAAATGTATAATAAATACGCTCTTAGCAAAAACTTTCAGTTCGAGGCGATTTCTCTAAGCCCATCGTCTTCCGGCGGACTGAAGGAAGCGGTGGTATCCGTAAAAGGCAAAGACGCCTACCGTCTTTTAAAATATGAGAGCGGAGTTCACAGGGTCCAAAGGATACCGGCTACCGAAACGCAGGGAAGGGTGCATACTTCTGCGGCAACCGTTGCCGTTATGCCGGAACCGGAAGAAGTCGAGCTTAAAATAAACGGCGAAGATTTAAGGATAGACGTTTACAGGTCTTCGGGACACGGAGGGCAGAGCGTAAATACGACAGATTCGGCGGTAAGGGTTACCCATATTCCCACCGGTCTCGTGGTTACGTGCCAGGACGAAAAATCCCAGCATAAAAACAAAGCAAAAGCCTTAAGAATCTTAAGGTCGAGGCTTCTGAGCAGAATGGAAGCGGATAAAAAAAGCGTAGAGGCGCAAAGCAGGAAGAGCATGGTCGGAAGCGGCGATAGAAGCGAGAAAATAAGAACGTATAATTTTCCTCAAGGCAGGGTTACCGACCACCGGGCGGGAATAACCATACATAAACTGTCGTCTTTTATCGACGGCAATATGGATGAACTTTTAGCGCCCCTGGCAGATTATTTTGAATCCCAAATACAGTCGTAATTAATATGAACGAAGATTTATCGGTTTATAAATTAATTAAATGGGGCGAGGCTTGCTTTAAAAGCAAAAATATTAAAAATGCTTTTAACGAATCCGCTTCCATAATGAAATACGCATTAAAAAAATCGTTAGAAGAAATTATTATTTCTTATAACGACAAACCTGCCCCGAATAAAATAAAATTTTTCAGAAGATTAGTCGGAAGAAGAAGCGGCTTTGAGCCATACGCTTACATCGTCAATAAAAAAGAGTTTTACTCCATAGATTTTTTTGTGAACAGGTCAGTCCTGATACCGAGGCCCGATACCGAATGTCTTGTGGACGAGGCGCTGAAAGAGGCAAAAAAATTAGAAAGCGGCCTTAAAAGAAAAATCCGCATTCTTGATTTAGGGACGGGTTCGGGGGCAATTGCGATTTCTATTGCAAAGAATTCCGATAATGTTATAATTTATGCAGCGGATAACAGCGTCAGAAGCTTGAACGCCGCGAGAAAAAACATAATTGCAAACGGAGTGGGAGAAAAAGTTATCCCCGTTTATTTTAATATGCTTAAACCTGATGCATCGGCTCAAAAACCCGAATATTATTCAAAAAATTTAGATATAGGCGACTTCGATAATTTCGATATAATAGTTTCGAACCCTCCGTATATAGAAACCGCCGAACTAAAGACTCTTGACGCGGGCGTTAGATTTTATGAACCTTTTAGGGCATTGGACGGCGGCATGGACGGCCTCAGGTTTTATAAAAAAATATTCGCTCAGGCGGCTATCCGCGCTAAAAAGAGAAAAAGCCTTATTCTTGAAATAGATTATAGGAAAAAAAACGATATATATTCGATGTATAAAGAAAAATTTAAAAGAAACGATATAAAATTCAAGCGCATGACCTTTTTAAACGATATAAATAATAAAGAAAGGGCGGTAAAAATAATATATGGATAAAATGGTCATAGAGGGGGGATTTCCTTTAATCGGGGAGGTTTCCATAAGCGGCTCTAAAAACGCTTCTTTGCCTATAATAGTTTCTTCGATAATGTTCGACGGCTGCGACAGCGAAATCCACAACGTTCCTGACCTCGAAGACATTAAAACTATTAAAAAACTTTTGACAAGCCTTGGAGCGGAGATTAAAGAATCCGATAAACCCGATAAGCTTATCATTAATACTTCCGGCATTAACAACTATGAAGCCCCATACGACCTTGTAAAGACCATGAGGGCTTCCGTCCTAGTTCTAGGTCCTCTTCTTGCCAAATATAAACGGGCAAGGGTGTCTTTGCCCGGAGGGTGCGCCATAGGGGCAAGACCCATAGATTTTCATCTGAATGCGTTTAAGCTTTTAGGCGTTACCGTAGAAGTGGAACACGGCTACGTCGAAGTATATGCCGATAAGCTTAAAGGCGCCGAGATAAGTTTCCCCATCCCTTCCGTTACCGGAACGGAAAACGTAATTATGGCGGCGACGCTTGCCGAAGGCACTACCGTAATAAAAAATGCCGCAAGAGAACCGGAAATAGACGATATGATTCTTGCGCTCAATAACGGAGGCGCGGATATAAAAAGAACCGAACCTTCCGTAATAATCGTAAACGGGGTTAAAAAACTTAATAAATTAAACCATAAAGTTCTTCCCGACAGAATAGAAGCGGGAACTTTTATGGTGGCTTCGGCGGTAACCAAAGGGGATATCGTCCTTAAAGATATAAACGTAAGCCATCTTAGAACCGTTATAGACAAGCTTTCGGAGTCGGGGGCAAAGATTATTATTAATTCCTCTTCGTCTTTAAGGATTAAAGGCGCTAAAACTATTAAGAGCGTGGATATTTCTACCGCTCCGTATCCGGATTTTCCTACCGACATGCAGGCGCAAATGATGGCCCTGATGACGATTTCGAGCGGATTATGCGTTATTACGGAAAATGTTTTCGAGAATAGATTTATGCACGTCGCGGAGCTTATACGTCTTGGAGCCAGTATAAAGGTAAGAAATAATTTTGCGATAGTAAAAGGCGTAAGGAAACTTTCAGGAGCCGAGGTAATGGCTACGGATTTGAGGGCAAGCGCATCGCTTGTTCTGGCGGGACTTGCATCTTCGGACGGCCTCACGACCGTTTCTAGAATATACCACTTAGACCGCGGTTATGAAAAGATGGAAAAAAAATTGTCGAATTTAGGGGCTATTATTTCCAGAGTAAAGGCAAGCGAACCTTCCGCGATTCCGGACGAACAGGTATTTAAAGATTTAAATTACGGCAAGGGGGCATAGCCGTTAAGCCGGCATGGCCGCAAAAAAGACGCGGCCGGCACCCGCTACCCGCAACGATAAAATAAAATGAAAATTAAACGTAATAAAAATAAAAAACTTAAAATAGCGGTGCCTAAAGGCAGAATCCTTACGGAAGGACTCGACCTTTTAAGAAAATCCGGATATATCAAACATCCAGACTCCGATTACGATTCAAGGAGGCTGATTTTCGAATACGAAGACGACGGCGTCAACCTTCTTATAGTCAAGCCGTGGGACGTTCCCACTTTTGTGGAATACGGGGCGGCGGATGCGGGTATTTCCGGCAAGGACGTCTTGCTCGAAAAACCTAAAAATGTTTACGAGCCTTTAGATTTGGGAATAGGCAGATGTAAAATCGTAGCGGCGGCCAAGAAAGGCTTATCCGGCGATGCCATGCATTATTCAAAGGCAAATCTCCGCATTGCTACGAAATACGTCCGCATAGCGCGGGAATTTTTCAATAAGAAGGGCGTTTCCAACGTCCAGATTATAAAGCTGTACGGCAACGTAGAGCTTGCCCCCGTATCGGGGCTATGCGACCTTATCGTAGACCTAGTTTCGACCGGAGAAACATTAAAGCAGAATAATCTTATTCCTATCGAAGACGTGGCTCTTGTAACGTCGAGGCTTATCGTTAACAGGGCAAGCCTTAAAATTAATCCCGAAGAGATTTCCTTCCTTATAAATAATTTAAAAAAAGCGATTCAAAACGAACCGCTGCCGGAAAAAAAAATTCGTAAAAAACTTTAGGGAGCAGATACGAAATGCAGGTCTTCGATTCCAAAAAAGGCGGTTTTAGCGAATTTTTAAAAAAAAGAAGGCTCGGACAGTTCGATTTCTCCGATAAAATTCAGCATGAGCTTAAAATCATACGCTCCGCCGTTATAGCGAAGGGCGACGAAGCGTTATCGTTTTATACCGAAAAATTCGATAAAATTAAACTTGACCCGCAGGATTTTTTAATTAAAGAAGAAGATAAGCAAAAAGCCTTAAAATCGCTGACTAAAAATGAACGAAAAAGCATAGAAGACACGATAGAAAGAGTTTACGGCTATCATTCCAAGCAGAAGCTCCAAACATGGTTTTCGCGCAGCGAAGACGGGCTTATAACCGGACAGCTCGTAGCGCCGCTGAAAAGAGCCGGCATATACGTTCCGGGCGGAAAAGCAAGCTATCCGTCTTCCGTTATTATGAATGCCGTTCCCGCATCGGCGGCTGGGGTAAATGAGATAATCATGGTTACCCCCCCGTCGGATAAACTGAGCTATTACGTGCTTGCGGCGGCAGTTTTATGCGGCATAAAAAAAATATTTAAAATAGGGGGCCCTCACGCCATATTTGCTCTTGCTTACGGCACGGAAACCATACCGCGGGCGGATAAGATAGCCGGTCCGGGCAATATATACGTTGCGACGGCAAAGAAAATGGTTTACGGCGACGTAGATATAGATATGATTGCGGGGCCCAGCGAGATTGCGATAATATGCGATGAATTTGCCGACCCGGAACTTGCCGCGATAGATATGCTAAGCCAGGCGGAACATGATGAAATGGCGGTTTCGACGCTTATAAGCAATTCGGCGAAACTAATAAAAGAGGTCGGGCGAGTTTTACCCGCGCTGATTAAAAAAGAGAACAGGAAAGACATAATAAAAAAGTCCATAGATTCTAACGCTTCATTAGTTTTAACGTGCTCGGTAAACGAATCCATAGAGCTTGCCAACGAGCTTGCGCCGGAACATTTGGAACTTTACGTAAAGGACCCTTTCGAGAAGCTTTTTTTGATAAAAAACGCCGGAGCCGTGTTTCTTGGCGGCAATACTCCGGAAGCGATAGGAGATTATGTTGCCGGCCCTAGCCATGTCCTGCCGACGGGCGGCACCGCCAGATTTTTTTCGCCGTTAGATACGCTGTCTTTCCTTAAAAGAACGAGCGTTATTTCCTCGAGTCCGGAATTTTTATCGAAAAGCGCTTCCGACGTCAAATTTTTTTCGGAAGCGGAAGGGCTTGGAGCCCACGGCAAATCGGTTAGTTTTCGCGTTAGAAATCTAAAAAAAAAGCTATGATTTAATAGCGCAGGATTTATATATTTACATAAATAAAAGGAAGATTATTTATGCCTTCGATAAAAATAGAAAATTTCATTAAAAACAGCGTTATCGGTCTCCAAGCCTACAAAGTAAACGAACTTGACGCCCAGGGAACATTAAAGCTAGACGCCAACGAGTCCAATTATACCCTAGGCAAAAATGTTAAGCGAAGATACGCAAATTTTATAAAAGACACTCTTATAAATCTCTATCCGGATTCAGGTTCAAAAAATCTTATTAAATCGTTAGAAGCTTTTTATAAAACGCCGGCTAAAAATTTTATGTTCGGCAACGGTTCCGACGAACTTATTTCTATTATCCTGCTCAGCCTTAAAAAAGATGTTTCCGTGAATATTCCGTCGCCGTCTTTTTCGATGTACGATATCATCGCAAGATACAACGACTTAAAGACCAACCGCATACCGCTTAACGGAAAATCTTTCGACCTGCCTAAAAATACCGGCGCAGACAAGAATGCCGGCAGCAGTATATATTTTTTCAGCTATCCGAATAATCCCACCGGAAATCATTTCGACCGCGATATTATGAAAAGCCTTCTTAAAAACAAAAACAATATAGTCGTAGTCGATGAGGCTTATATATATTTTTCTGATGCGGAGTCTTTCATAAAATATATACCGGAATACGAAAACCTTATAGTCCTAAGGACATTTTCCAAGATTGGACTTGCCGGACTGCGGTTCGGGATGCTTTTTGCCGGCGATAAGCTTATAGGAGAGTTTAAAAAAATAAAACTGCCTTTTAATATTAATTCCCTGACGTTAAGTTCTATCGAATTTTTTTTAAATAATTTTGGCGAATTCGAGAAAAACATAAAAAAGACGGTCGGCCAGAGGGATAAACTGTATTCGGCATTAAATAAATTGGATTTTATCTTTGCCTATCCTTCCGATGCCAATTTTATTTTAATAAAACTTAAAGATAATAAATTAAAAAACAAATTTAATCGGTTTCTTGAAAGAAATAAAATCATTATTAGAAGTTTTACCGGAGAAATGGAGTTATTTTATAGAATAACCGTCGGTACGCCCTCTGAAAATAAAAAATTAATAGATTATTTTAAGAATTTTACGGCGAGCCTATAATTTATCCCTTAATCCGCATTTCGTTTTCCATTCAAATCTATTCAAATTTTTTTATTAATGTTGTATAATTTTTATATTGCATTCTGCAAATAAACGGAAAAATCTAAAGTGAAAAATAAGAATACCGTGGCGGAGCAATCCCGCCGCAGGGAACGAAAAGGCAATTTTACCAGAAAAACAACCGAAACCGATATAAAACTCTCGTTAAATCTCGACGGGAAAGGAATATACGATATAAACACGGGCATACCGTTTTTTAATCATATGCTCGAACAGTTTTCAAAGCATTCCCGTTTCGATACTGCTCTTAACGCAAAGGGGGACATAGAGGTCGATTTTCACCACTTGGTCGAAGACGCGGGTATCGTCATAGGCGGCGCCCTAAAAGAATTATCCGGCGATAAAAATGGAATCAGAAGGTTCGGTTTTGCGTCTGTTCCCATGGATGAAGCTCTTGTGCAGACGGAAGCGCGGGCGGAGGCATCGGTCGATTTTTGCGGCAGGTCTTTTTTCGTTTATAATAAAAACGGGGAAGAAAGCTCCGGAAAGCGGGCCAGAGGTTTAATCGCTTCGGCGCCTAAACCTCTGGAGCAAGGCGAAGACCCGGTAAGTTCCCTGCTGAACGCGTTGAAACGGGACAAAAATATAATAGATTCCGTGCTTAAAAAAAACAAGGGCAACGAGTCTATAACCAGAGAACAGCTGTATAAAGAAATTCAGGCCAGAATATATAATAATTACGGAACTGCGGGCGAAATAATGGCAGAAAAGTTTTTTTACGATTACGTGAGTATATTTTTTGATGCGTTAAGTAAAAATGCCTTGATGACTCTGCATATAAACGTAATGTACGGCTCAAACATGCACCATATCGTCGAGGCGATATTCAAATCGGCCGGCAGAGCCATAGCCGATGCACTTAAGATTGACGGCAATTACGGGGTGCCGTCCACAAAAGGCAGTATTTAAAAAATATAAAATCTATTCTATTATTTTTGTTTATGAGGATTGCGGCAGCATGAAGAAAATATTTTTTATTTTGCTCTTATTTGCGCTATTTTATGGTAACGCCGTATCCGAAAGCGTTTACGCGTACGGCAGCGATGCGGCGAAAATTACCGGCGTTTATATAGACGGCGCCGGCGGAACCGTAAGCGTCGATACAATAGGCCGCCCTTTTTATAAAGGATTTTTATTTAAAAGCGGGAATAAAAATTTTTTTATTTTGTCTTTCAGGCATTCGATTTTATACGGCCGCGGAAAAAAAATAGAGAAGCCTTTTGAGGGAATATTTTCGGTTTCGTATTCTCAATTTAGCACCGCCCCTAAATATTCAGTCCATATAGTTATAAGGCAAACTTTACCGGCGAGACCGCCGGTAAAAACCGTAGCCCTCGGCAACAACCGCTATAAAGTCGTTATTTACGTTTCGAAGAAGCCGGAGCTTAAGCGGGGAAAAGCCGCGTTAGGCAAAATTAAGCCGTTTGCCGTTAAAGGGGTAAAAAGCGCGAATTTTAACGTTTTTATAGATGCCGGCCACGGCGGCGACGACCCCGGGGGAATAGGCCCTATGGGACTGCCGGAGAGTTTCGTCAACCTTAGCGTAGCGCTAAAACTGAAAAAATTTTTGGAAGCCAAGGGCATAAAAGCGGAAATAGACAGGGCTTCCAATATAAGCGTAAGCTTGCAGCAGAGGGCGGAGCAGGCAAACGGGAGCGGAGCAAATTTATTTATAGGCTTATACTGCAATTCGGTCGTCGTTCCTTATCTTTACGGAACTACGGTTTATTACTTCCACGGAAATTCATATAAGTTCGCGAGTTATCTGGAACGCCGCGTTTCTTCCCGTTTAAATCTGAAATACGACGGCGTCGTAAGAGACGACCTTTACGTATTGAGGTTTACGAAGATGCCCGCAGTGGTAATAGAATACGGTTTTATTTCAAATCCGCACGAGGAGCATCTTCTTGGTTCTTCGACGTTCAGGCGGCTGATTGCAAACGAGATAGCAAATGCGGTTTACAAATATTTTATTATAGAAAAGCGGTAAATATATTTATGAATCTTAATAATTTCGATAAACCGGAAAAAAAAATAGCGATAATCGATTACGGCATGGGAAACCTGAAAAACGTGCGCAACGCTTTTACTTATTTGGGATTCGACGCAAAAATCACCGGCGATTATAAAGATATCGAACGCTCCTCCCATCTCATACTTCCGGGAGTGGGCGGATTTAAAGACGCCATGCTTACCCTTAAGCAAAAAGGCTTAGCCGAACCCGTTAAAGAAGCTGTCGAAGCAGGAAAGAATTTTTTGGGCATATGCCTTGGAATGCAGCTTTTGTTTGAATCTTCCGAGGAGTTCGGATACAGCGAAGGCCTCGGTATACTGAAAGGAAAAGTAATAAAATTCGACGAAAAAAAAGTCCCCCTGATACCTCATATAGGATGGAACGATATATGTATAGAGGGTCAGGCAAAAGAGTTTGACGGAATAAAAAATAATTCTTTTTTTTATTTCCTCCACTCATATTATTGCGTGCCGGAGGAGGATATCACCGCCGCCTTCTGCGATTATTACGTCAGATTCAGCGCCTGCGTAAAAAAGGGCAACATTTTTGCGTGCCAGTTTCATCCGGAGAAAAGCCATACGGAAGGGCTGGCGCTGTTGGAAAATTTTATCGGGAGTTAAATAAATTTAATCGATTTACGATAAATAAATAATATTTAAGGGATTATGATTATAATACCGGCGGTCGATATACTCGGTTCAAAATGCGTAAGGCTTTCCATGGGAGATTATGACGCGAAGAAGGAGTATGAGCTTTCGCCGATAGAAGCCGCGCTTAAATGGCAAGAGCAGGGAGCGAAAAGGCTTCATCTCGTCGATTTGGACGGGGCGAAATCCGGATGCCCCCATAATTTCGAGATTATTAGCAAAATTATAAATGCCCTTAAAATTCCGGCCGAGGCCGGGGGCGGCATCAGGGACGACGAAACGATAGAAAACTATTTCGGCGCAGGTGCATCATACGTCGTTTTAGGCTCGGTATTATTTAAAGATAGAAATTCCGTAAAGTCGTCATTATTAAAATACAGGGGTAAAATAATAGCCGGAATCGATTTATATGAAGGAAAGATTGCCGTTTCCGGCTGGAGGGAATTCGTAGAAACGCCGTTTGCCGATGCGGTCGAAAAATTAAGGGACGATTACGGGATAGAAACTTTTATATTTACCGATATAAAAAAAGACGGAATGCTTTCAGGGGTCAATCTGGAAATGATATCCAACCTTGAAAAATTTAACGTAAGCCTTATTGCGTCTGGCGGAGTTTCTGCCTTTGAAGACATTATTAAACTTAGAGAATTAAATCTTTCATGCCTCAAAGGCGTAATTATAGGCAAAGCCCTTTACGACGGAAGAATAGACCTGAAAACGGCTAACGCTCTGGCGGATTAAATTTAAATTAAAAGTAACGATGCACAATATAATCCAATAAATTTTTTATGCTCGCTAAAAGAATAATACCCTGTTTGGATATTAAAAACAACGAAGTCGTAAAAGGAATAAATTTCGAAAGCCTGCGCAGCGCCGGCGACCCCGTCGAACTTGCAAAAAGATACGACGGCGAGCTTGCCGACGAGCTTATGTTTTTGGATATTACTGCATCTCACGAGGGAAGGAAAACCATTCTCGAACTCGTAAGAAAGATTTCGGAAAATATCTTTATCCCTTTCAGCGTGGGCGGCGGGGTCTCAGATATAGAAGACATAAGAAATCTGCTGAACAACGGGGCGGATAAAGTTTCAATCAACACCTCCGCCGTTCTCAACCCCAGGCTTATAGACCTTGCAGCGAAAAAATTCGGTTCTTCCACGATAGTAATAGCGATAGACGCAAAAAAAGCGGGAGGCGGATACTCCGTTTTTACCCATGGCGGAAGGAAAGATTCGGGAATAGACGCGGTGGATTGGGCAAAAGAAGCGTTTAACCGCGGCGCCGGAGAGATACTGCTGACGAGCATGGACAGGGACGGAACCAAAAACGGATACGAGATAGACCTTACCTCGTCCGTAGTGAACAGCGTAAAAATTCCGGTGATAGCTTCGGGAGGCGCAAGGGACGCGGCGGACATGGAAGAAGTATTTGTAAAGGCGGACGCAAGCGCCGCTCTTGCCGCATCGATATTTCATTACGAGGAAACGGGCATCATAAATATAAAAAAGTATTTAAAATCGAAAGGTATAAACGTAAGATTGTAAAAAGGTCGAAATTTTTTTGAAATTTTGCGAAATTATGGATAAAAAAGAAGAAAATTTAAGCGATATCACAGTTAACGTTTTTGACGAAGAAACCCTTGCGTCGTTTTTAAAAAAAATCGATTTTTCCAAACTTAACGGATTGATTCCGGCGGTAGCTCAGGATTATTATTCCAAAGAAATTTTAATGCTTGCTTTTATGAACGAAGAAGCGCTTAGGAAAACTGTGGAAACCGGTTACGCGCATTATTTTTCCCGCTCGAGGAATAAACTGTGGAAAAAAGGGGAATCGTCCGGCAATATACAGGAAGTGGAGGAAGTTTTTTTTGATTGCGATAGCGACAGCATCCTGCTTAAGGTTATACAGAAAGGTCCGGCATGCCATACCGGACGCAAGACCTGTTTTTATTCAAAGCTGAACAGCCGTTTATCCGGCGGCCGTAAAAATATTTATAAACGGGAAGCCGCATCTCAAGATACGGGCAGGGATAAAGATGTTTTTTATTCGCTTAAATTATTATACGACCTCATCGCAGGCAGAAAGGATGCCGGCCACGAAAAATCCTATACGGCAAAACTTCTGGAATCCGGACCCGAAAAAATCGGGAAAAAGCTTCAGGAAGAATCTCTAGAGGTTATTTTATCCGTTATAAGCGGCGATAAGGAAAAGATAATTTACGAATCCGCTGATTTAATGTTTTTTTATATAGTCATGCTGGTTTATTCCGGAATAGATTTTTTTTCTATAATAAATGAATTGAAAAAGCGGGAAGGTATTTCGGGATTGGACGAAAAAAAATCGAGGTAAAATTTATGGGTTGACAAAGCAATACAAAATATATGATACTATAATATAATATGCAACATAAAATATTAAATTGCAAAGGAGGCGAAAAGAAGTTTGTCGATCGTAAAAATCAAAGAAAACGAATCTTTTGAAAATGCGCTTAGAAGATTTAAAAAATCTTGCGAAAGAGCGGGAATTCTCTCTGAAATCAGAAAAAGAGAGCATTACGAAAAACCCAGCGTCAAGAAAAAGAAAAAGGCAGCGGCTTCAAGAAAACGAAACTCAAAAAAGAACTATTTTAATTATTAATAAAATTTTATGAGCTATATCGATATAGCCTTTTTAATTATATTTATCATAATTATGATAAGGGGCTTTTTTAGAGGCTTTATAAAAGAGGCTATATCTTTGGCGGGGGTTTTTTTTGCTTATTTCGGAGCTTTATATATAAGCTCTAAAGTAAAAAGCACATATTATATTAACGTAATCCATGATAAAGAAATAGGCAGAATCGTAATTTTTGCCGGCGCATTCATATTCATTATAATTATCTTTGCAGTAATTTCGCTTATGATAACCAAGATTGTAAATTTGCTTAAATTGGGGCTTTGCAACAGAATAAGCGGTTTTTTTTTGCCGGTATCAAAGCTTTTTTATTAATAGGTTTAGTCTTATATTTTCTTTTTACGTTTCCGGCGGTAAATAAGCGTTTCGGATATTATAAATCAAAAAGTTTTTTTCCTTATTTCCTTAAAGCAGGCAAATTTTTATCCCCATATATCGATAAGTTAGTTTAAAAGATTTAGCTCCTTTAATAACCGCGTTTAATAACCGCGCGTCCGCAACCGCGCCATTTGCTTCATCCGCTATTGAGAGATGACTTTGCTTTGCGGCGGTTAAAGGAAAGCTGCGGTTTTCATGCCGCCGGAATGCAAGCCGCCGCAGCCGGCGAACTTAAATCTTTCGCATAATAATACTATTGAAGTTTGTAGATATTGAACCGCGGGAACATCGGGCGTTATAATTTATGGACAGAAATATAGAAACAGTTTTATCATACGTAAACATAGTCGATGAAATATCGGGTTTTGTAAAACTTAAAAAAGCCGGCCGGAATTATTCCGGATTGTGCCCTTTTCATTCCGAAAAGACCCCGTCTTTTCACGTTAACGAAGCAAAAGGCCTATATTATTGTTTCGGATGCGGAAAAGGCGGAAACGTTATCGGATTCTTAAAAGACATAAAAGGCGAGCCGTTCAGCGAAATAATAAATTACCTTAAGAAAAAATATAACATTCCGCTCGAAGACTCAAAATTTTATAAATTTAATAAAAATGCGGAGAACGAAGCTCCCGTCAAAAAAATTCTAAATCTCGCCTTAAATTTTTATTATGAAAATCTTTTCGTTTATATATCGGGCAGCCGCCATATAATTAAATATCTTAACGAAAGGGGGATAGGCGAAAATACCGCCAAGGACTTTAAACTTGGGTATGCCGGATTCGGAAACGGATTAACCGCGCTATTGTTAAACAACAAAACCGACCTCGATATTGCCGCAAGCATAGGATTGTTAATTAAAAAACAGGACGGCAACGGCAGATATTCAGACAGATTCGTAAATAAGCTTATTATTCCCATAATGGACAGAAACGGGGAGCCCGTCGCATTTGCTTCCCGCCTTATGCCCTACGGAAGCGAGGCGTCTTCTTTTAACGCTCCTAAATACGTCAATACCAATAATTCCGAAGTTTTTATAAAAAATAACACCCTGTACGGTTTAGACAAATCCCTGCCTTTTATTAAAAAAGAAAATGCGGCGTTTGTCGTAGAAGGCTATTTCGACATGATAACGCTTTATTCCAAGGGCGTTAAAAACGTAGCGGCCACCATGGGAACGGCCCTTTCCAAAAACCACATAATAAATTTGTCGCGGTTGTGCGATGAAATTATTTTGCTCTACGACGGCGATAAAGCCGGCATAAATGCAATCAACAGAGGAATGGAATTATTTGCGGGCTTTATGGACAGTCCCGATAAAAATATCTATGCCGTTTGCCTTAACGACGGCAGCGACCCCGACAGCTTCGTAAGAAAATACGGGGCGGACAGCCTTATGGAACTGATATCGAAAAATAAAAAAACGCCGGTGGATTTCGCATTTGATTATTATCTCAATAAACTTTCGGGAAATCCTGTTGAAATAACGGAAAACGGAGGTATAATAAATAATATGAATGAAGTATCCGCGCTTAAAAAGAAAATATCGGCCGTTAGGGAGGTAGTTCCCTTTTTAAAGAAAATAGACAACAGCATTATACTTTCGCATTACGTGAATTTATTGGCTAACAGATTGGGATTAAAAGAAAATACCATAAGGGAATATATTTATGCGAAAGAGTTTTCCGGTCCGGGTATTTATTCTAACGGCGGCGGCGCCGAAGAAGACGTCCAAGTTTCCATTCTGAAGGAAGATTTAAATATAGAAGAATTAACAGTAGGCAAAATTTTTTGCGATTTGCTATTGACAGAATATATTAACGATGATATAATTAACGAATTTTCCGATAAAGACGCCGTTTTAATAATTAGAGAAATAAAAAATATGTTAAAAAACGGCATAAAAAATGAAAACGTTAACGGAATAATAGAAGAAATAATTTCTAAAACCGAAAATAATTTGAAATGGAGCAGGATATTTTATTCGGGCATGCTGTCGCCCGAAAACAAAACCGGCAGAGAAGATTTTAAGAAGCTTCTTATCAAGCTAAAAGTAAATAATATAAATAAAGCGTGCGGAGGGCTTTTAAGCGAAATTAAAAGCGGCTTATTGGACGATAGAGGAAGGCTTTTAAAGCTTAAAGAGCTTAACAGGCTGAAATATATTTCCGGCGAATTCCAAAGAAAAATTTGCGGTTTTTAAAAAAGCCGGGAAAATTTAAAATATATGAATAAAAAAAATATAAATACCGGCAATATAAATACCGGCAAAAATAAAGACGACAAAAAACCGGTTTCCAAGACGGTTTCCGAAACGTTAAAAAACAAAGAAAGCGTATCCGGCGCCGCGGCGGATACGGTGCGCAAATCTTTAGAAAATCAGATAATTGGCAAAAGCATTGAAAAAGCTAAAGAGCGGGTCGGCAGGCTAAGCTACGACGATTTCAACGATATACTGCCGCAGGATATCGTATCTCCCGACCAGATAGACGACCTGATAAGCATGCTCGGAGAAAAAGATATAGACCTAGGCAGAGACGCTTCCTCTATTTTTACCAAAGCGGGGCATCATGCAAAGTTTATAGGCGAAGAAGCATTCGGCGAGGAAACGGAAGGAGAGGAGGATTTATCACTTAAAACGAACGACCCCGTAAGAATGTATTTGAAAGAAATGGGTTCCGTATCTTTACTGACGCGCGAAAGAGAAATCGAAATCGCGAAAAGCATCGAAGAAGGCGAGGAAGAGATTTTTTCGTCCGTCCTTAATTCCGATATTTTAATCAAATGGGTTATATCCATAGGCGACAGGCTTAGGAGCCAGGAGCTTAATATTACCAACATAATATCAGATTTTGACGACGTCGATTTTCCAAGCGATAAGGATATAGAAAAATCTACGGGCAGGGTTCTGTCCGTTATAGAAAAAATTAAGAAAGAAGTCGGCTACGTCAATAATAATACAAAAAACGATAATGCGAATAAAAAACGCAAAAAGGATAAAAAGACGGACGAACCGGCCGTCAAAAACGGTTTAACCGTTAGCGCCGAAAATTATCGTAACTCCGGCGAATCAAACGCGCAGGATATTGACCACGAGGATATCATCAGGGATATTTCGTGGACAAGCCCGAAAAATTTATCCTCCGATATTAAAAAAAAGATATTGGGCCATATTAAGGAATTAAGGCTTAAAAAGAAAATATCCGATAAAGTAATAATGAGGCTTAAAAATCAGAATATAAAAATATTGGAATATGAAGAAAGCATAAAAGAGCTTGAATCTACTTATAAAAAGAAAAATGAAAGAAGCCAGCAGTCTAAATCGCAGGAGCATAAGCGTTTAGAGAGCATTAATAAAATTATCAATGAATATAGGTCCAAAATATCGGCGTCCGAAGAAGAAGTGGGCGTTTCCAAGCATGAACTTAAAAAAATAGTCGAGTCGATAAAAATCGGCGAAGAAAAGTCTAAAGCCGCAAAAACAGAACTCGTAGAGGCAAATTTAAGGCTTGTCGTATCTATCGCCAAAAAATATTCCAATAGGGGACTCCAGTTTTTGGACCTCATTCAGGAAGGCAATATCGGACTTATGAAAGCGGTCGAAAAATTTCAGTATCAAAGAGGATATAAATTTTCTACATATGCGACGTGGTGGATAAGGCAGGCTATTACAAGGGCGATTGCCGACCAGGCAAGGACGATAAGAATCCCCGTTCATATGATAGAAACGATAAATAAATTAATAAGGACTTCAAGGGCGTTGGTTCAGGAAATAGGAAGAGAGCCCGTTCCCGAAGAAATAGCGGAAAGAATGGACCTTCCTATCGACAAAGTCAGAAAGGTTTTAAAAATAGCAAAAGAGCCTATCTCTTTAGAAACCCCCATAGGTGAAGAAGAAGACACCCATCTTGGAGATTTCATAGAAGACAAAGCGACGGTTCTTCCTTTAGAAGCGGCGATAAATTCCGACCTCGAAGAGCAGACCGGAAGAGTTCTTTCTACTCTTACGGAAAGAGAAGAGAAGGTTCTTAGGATGAGGTTCGGAATAGGAATAAAATCGGACCATACGCTGGAAGAAGTCGGTCAGGAGTTTGGAGTTACAAGGGAAAGGATAAGGCAGATAGAGGCCAAAGCCCTTAGGAAGCTTAGACATCCAAGCCGTTCCAAAAGGCTTAAAACATTTGTAAAGTAGTGGATTTAGGGCCTATAGCTCAGCTGGTAGAGCGGCCGGCTCATAACCGGTTGGTCCCTGGTTCGAACCCGGGTGGGCCCACCATTTTAAAAATGCCATTATTAATAAAAGATGCCGTAGATAAATTGGAGAATCTGGTTCCGCTTGAGCTTCAAGAAGACTGGGACAATTCGGGCTATCAAATAAAACTTGCAGGCGCTCCTTTAACCGGTATCGTAACATCGCTGGATATTTCCGAAGAATGCGCCGGTTTAGCGGCAAACAAGGGTTTTAATCTTATTTTATTGCATCATCCGTTTTTTTTCCATCCCCGCCGTTCGATAGATTTAGATTCCAAAGACGGAGAAATTTTCAATCTGTTGGTAAAAAACCGCATCTGCGTTTACTCCATGCATACTAATTTCGATTCTTCGGCATATTCGATGAGCAGGTTCATGGCCGGCAAGCTGGACGCAAAAGAAATTTTCCCTCTCGTTCCGCATAAAAGAAAACTTTATAAGCTGTCGGTTTTTATTCCCAAAGGCTACGTTAAAACCGTGAGAGACGCTCTTTTTGCTTACGGCAATCCCAAAATAGGAAATTACGAAAATTGTTCTTTTGAAACTAAAGGAAAAGGCTCGTTTAAGGCGCTAGAAGGCTCAGAACCATTTATAGGCGGCTTTTCAGGAACGACTTTTACCGACGAATCTAAACTGGAACTTTTAATAGAAGAAAGAAATATAAAAAAAGCGGTCGCCGAAATGAAAAAAGTCCATCCCTACGAAGAAGCGGCATACGATTTATATCCGTTGCGCGATTTTGGCGGAAGCGCCTTAGAAGGCATGGGGGCAGTCGGAAACTTTGAAACCGGCGTTACTTTAGCTCAATTATCGGATAAAATACAGGCATTATTCTCTCCGGTATTTATAAATTATTGCGGTAATTTAAATAAAAAAATAAAAAAAATCGCCGTTGTTTCGGGAAGCGGATTTTCTTTTTTAGACAGCGCCGTAAAATCCCGATGCGATGTTTTAATATCTTCGGAACTTACGCATAGCAGGGCGATAGAAGCAGGCAAAAAAGGCATATGCCTTATAGAGCTTTCGCATTTCGACACAGAAAAGCATTTTACCGGCATAGTCAATGAATTGTTATCCAAAGAATTCGATATACCCGCTATTAAAAATAATTTTGAATTTAACCCGTTTTTTAAATATAAAGGAGGAGAACTTTGAACGAGCAGATTTCTTTTATAATCGATATTCAAAATATCGATATGGAGTTATCGAAATTAGACGAACTGCTTAAAAAAATAATAATAGAAATTGAGGAATCGGGACTGGCCCTCAGAACGAAAGAAGCCGAGCTTGAAAGGTTGAAAGAAGAGTTATTGGAGGTAAATAAAAAAATTGGCGGCTCGGAGCTTGACGCAAAATCCTTCGAAGAAAAAATAATTAAAATGAAAGACGCGCAAAAACTGATAAAAACAAACAAAGAATATAACGCCGTTCAAAAGTCCATAAAAGACAGCGAAGCGCTTAAAAAGAAGTCGGAGGACGAAACGATATCCCATATGGAGAAAAAAGAATCCATAAACGACGAGATATCCCGCATTCAAAAAGATATAGAAGAAATCGAGAACGGCTTATCCGATAAAAATTCCGAATACAAAAAAAACGAGCAGGAATTCGATGCAATTAAAAAAGATTTTATAAATAAAAGAGAAGATGCGAAAAAAAAGATTAAAAAGGATTATTTGGACATATACGAAACGCTTAAAAGAAACAAAGGATTTCCGGCGATAGCCCCGGTAATGAAATCCGGAGCCTGTACCGGATGTTACAGGATGCTTCCCCCGCAGCAGTTTAACGAACTTATATCGGGAAATATATTTATGCAATGCCCCATATGCTCGAGAATACTTTATATAGACGCCGCCGCCGCGCGCGTCGAGCCCGACCCAGACGAAGGCAAGAAAAATAATAAGAAAAAAGCGGCGCGCGTATCGTGCATAAAATGACTATAACCGTTTATACGGACGGAGCGTCAAGGGGCAATCCCGGAAAGTCGGGAGCAGGCGTGTTGATTTTTAACGAACATAACCGCCCCGTCGCTTCTTTGCACGAATACATAGGCACCTGCACAAATAACGAGGCCGAGTATAAGGCGCTGATTATCGCCCTCGAATATCTGCCTAAAATATGGGCTGATAAGAACCCCCCCGACGAAATAATTTTTTTATCGGATTCACAACTCCTCGTCTTGCAGATGAACGGAAAATATTCCGTTAAAAGCCCGAATATAATTCCGCTTTACAATAAAGCGAAAGAACTTCTTAAAGATATAGCCGCCTTAAAAAAATTCGAACATATTCCGAGAAAATTAAATAAAGAGGCCGATAAATTAGCAAATATGGCGATAGACGGATATGCCGATATACCCGGGAGTTCCACAAATACATTGACGAAAAGATAGGAAGCTGTTAAAATGTCTTTGTAGCCTCAAGCAAAAGCAGTCGGTCGCGAAAGGCTTAAGCGCCTTTCGAGGAAAGTCCGGGCTCCGCAGAGCATAACGCCGTTTTATACCGGTGAAGGCGACTTTAAGGAAAGCGCAACAGAAAATATACCGCCGCGTAAAATTAACATTTAATGCGGTAAGGGTGAAATAGCGAGGTAAGAGCTCACTTGGACATTATGCAAATAATGTTTATGGCAAGCCCCGTTAGGAGCAAGAACAAATAGGAAGGCTTAAGGCTGCTCGTCTTTTAATGCCTTCGGGTTGTTTGCTAAGAGAAATGACCGTCCTACGACAGAACCCGGCTTATGATTTTGCTTGCGGCTACCAATTATTATAAATCCCAATGGAAATAAAAAACATCAGAAACTTTTCTATTATAGCCCATATAGACCATGGGAAATCTACGCTTGCGGACAGGTTTCTGGATTTTACCGGGGCAATCACCGAGAGGGAAAAGGTTTCCCAATTTTTAGACAATATGGACCTCGAGCGCGAAAGAGGAATCACCATAAAAGCTCAAACCGTAAGATTAAATTATAATTATAACGGCGCGCTTTACACCCTCAATCTTATCGATACTCCGGGACATGTGGATTTTTCCTACGAGGTTTCCAAATCCTTGGCCGCATGCGAAGGCGCGCTTCTCGTGGTCGATGCCACGCAGGGCGTAGAAGCCCAGACCCTTGCCAATGTTTATATCGCTTCCGATATGAATTTAACAGTCGTTCCGGTTATAAATAAAATAGACCTGCCGAGCGCGGACCCGGAAAAGACTAAAAAAGAAATCGAGGAAGTCGTCGGCATAGAAGCAGAAAGCGCCATTTTGGCAAGCGCAAAAGAAGGCATCGGAATAAAAGAAATACTGGAGGCGGTTATAGATAAAATCCCTCCGCCCAACGGCGATGCGTCTTTCCCCTTAAAAGCCTTGATTTTCGATTCATGGTTCGATTCATACCAAGGGGTCGTAGCGCTAATAAGGCTCTTTGACGGCAAAGTAGCCCCGGGCGATATTATACTGTTAATGAATTCAAAAGTTTCCTACGAAGTCCAGAAAGTCGGCGTTTATAATCCCTATATGAAGGAGTTGGACGTCCTCAGCGCCGGAGAGGTCGGGTTTATCATTGCCAACATAAAAGATTCCGGCAGTTTTAAAATAGGAGATACGATTACTTTAAAGGCTAATCCAGCAAAAGAACCCCTGCCGGATTTTAAAGAACCTAAGCCTATGGTATTCGCAGGCATTTATCCCATAGATTCCGACGATTATCCCGAACTTAAAGACTCAATAGAAAAACTTAAACTGAACGACCCTTCGTTTTCTTACGAGCCCGAAAACTCCCTTGCGCTGGGATTTGGTTTTAGATGCGGTTTTTTAGGGCTTCTGCATATGGAAATAATAGTCGAAAGATTAGAAAGGGAATACGGATTAAGCCTTATATCTACGTCTCCTACCGTTCTTTATAATATAATTACCGGAACCGGACAGATAAAGCCCGCCCTAAATCCTATGAAATTTCCTCCTTCAAAAGAAATACCCATGCAGGAAGTTGACCGCATAGAAGAGCCTTTTATCAGGGCAAACATATACGTTCCTTCGGAATTTCTTGGGAAAATAATTAATCTGTGCGTGGAGAAAAGGGGACAGCAGGTCGAACTTAAATATATAACCAAAAACAGGGTGCAGCTCGTTTATGAATTGCCTTTATCTGAAATAGTCCTGGATTTTTACGACCAGCTCAAATCTTTATCCAAGGGTTATGCCTCCTTTGACTATGAATTCAGCGGATACAGGCCTGCCGATATGATAAAGCTTGAAATTTTAGTAAATAAAGAGCCCGTCGATGCCTTGTCCGTAATCGTCCACAGGGATAAAGCATACAACCGCGGAAGAAATATCGTGGAAAAATTGAGGACGCTGATACCGAGGCAGATGTTCGAAGTCGTTCTTCAGGCGCAGATAGGGTCTAAGATTATCGCAAGAGAGGAAATAAAGGCTTTAAGGAAAAACGTCCTTGCCAAATGTTACGGCGGAGACATAACGAGAAAAAGGAAGCTTTTGGAAAAGCAGAAAGAAGGAAAGAAAAAGATGAAAAATATCGGTTCCGTCGAAATCCCCCAGGAAGCTTTTCTTTCGATATTAAAAGTCTGACGCCGCGACCCATATATAAAAGTTTATTTATTAGACTTAAAAAAGAAAAATTGATATAATTATAAAGTTTAAAACAAACCGGCCGCTAAAATTTATAATATGGAAAAGCATACTTCTTTATGGGATTATTTTAAGGCAATAATTATAGCTATAATTATTGCCTTAATTTTCAGAACGTTTGTGGTCGAGGCGTTTAAGATACCTTCCGGCTCTATGGAACCGGCCCTGATACCCGGCGACCATATATTAGTCAATAAATTTACGTACGGTATCCGCTTCCCTTTTATAAATTACTATATTCCCGTATCCCGTCCAAAAACCGGACAGGTTATAGTATTTAAATTTCCTTATGCAAGTAAATATAATCTGCACAGGGGAATGGATTTTATCAAAAGAGTGGTCGGAATTCCGGGCGATAAGATTCAAATAGTCGATAACGTGGTTTATATAAACAACCGCGTATATAAATGCAAATATGCGGTATGGAAATCAAAAAAAATTTTGCCGGCATACGATTCTCCCAGAGATAACTATGGCCCCGTTACCGTTCCCAAAAATAAACTTTTTGTCATGGGAGACAACAGGGATAACAGTTTCGATTCGAGATACTGGGGCTTTGTGCCTTATAAAGACGTCGTGGGACGCGCGTTTATGATTTATTTTTCGTGGAATCCGGCAAACCATTTCGATATTTATTTCAGGCGTTTTTTTAAAAAGATTCGTTCTTGCCGTTTTAAAAATGAGGTAGGGTGATTTGTAATATTGAATTCCGAAATAATATTAAACGATAAAGAAACCTCTTTTGTCCTGAACGGCTTTATAAACGATATTTTAACGTCGAAGATTAATTTCCGCAATACGGCTATAATAGGAATAAAGAACGGGGGCGTTCCTTTGGCCGGATTAATAAAAAAGGCTGTTTCCGAAAATCTTAAGATAGAATGCGAAATAGGGTATGTTGATATGACGCTTTACAGGGACGACCCTTTTGCCGTCAAAAAATCTTCTAATGCTACGGAATTGCCTTTCGATATAAATAATAAAGAAATTATACTCGTCGACGACGTTATAAGCAGCGGCAGAACAGTAAGGGCATCCATAGACCAGATTTTTGATTTTGGAAGACCCGGTAAAATAAAGCTTGCCGTTTTTATCGATAAAGGCGGAAGAGAATTGCCGATTTGCCCTGATTTTACAGGTAAAAAAATAAAAACGGGCAAAAAGGAAATAATACGCGTAGATGTTTTGAACAAAGAAAAGTTCGTAGAAAAAATAATTAAAAAATAATATAAAATATATTATAATAATGGCCTTTAATAAAAAAGACCTCATTTCCATTAACGAACTTACCGCATCCGATATTCGCTATTTTATAGAAACCGCCAAAGAATTTAAAAAAATATCGTTAAAGGACATTAAAAAAGTTCCGACTCTCAGAGGAAAAACAGTCGTAAATATTTTTTACGAACCTTCTACGCGCACGCGGTCGTCCTTCGAAATTGCGCAGAAGCGGCTTAGCGCCGATTCTTTAAGCATAGCCGTTTCGCAAAGTTCCGTAGTCAAAGGGGAAAGCCTGAAAGATACCATACTGAATCTGGAATCTATGAAGCCGGATGCCTTTGTTATAAGGCATAACGAATCTGGTGCGGCATATTTTATATCTAAATGCACAAGGGCTTCCGTTTTAAACGCCGGAGACGGGATAAACGAACATCCGACGCAGTGCCTTTTGGATATTATGACGGTTAAGGAAGAAAAAAATAATATCGGGTCGCTTAAGGTGTCTATTATAGGCGACATATATCATTCTAGAGTAGCAAGGTCGGATATTTACGGTTTTTCTAAATTAGGAGCCGACGTTTATTTATATGGGCCGCATTCTTTACTGCCAAGGCCGGAGGTTTTGCTTAAGAACGTAAGGATAGCGGAAAGCATGGAGGAAGCGGTTAAGAATGCCGACGTAATAATAATGTTAAGAATACAAAAAGAAAGGGCGAGCTATTATTTTATACCGTCTATCGAAGAATACAGGAATTTCTTCCAGTTAACGCCCTCTCTTTTGTCTTTGGCGGCAAAAGGCGTTACGGTTCTTCATCCGGGACCGGTAAACAGAGACGTAGAAATAGCCGGCAGTATAATAGACGGCAACAGGACGCGTATTTTCAAGCAGGTCGAGAACGGCGTAGCGGTAAGAATGGCCTGCCTTTATATTTTACTCGGCTATCAGAAAAATAATTAAATTAAATTTATAAATATAAAATAATTATTCCATAATGCAAAAGCTTCTTATAAAAAACGGCATAGCCGTCGACCCCCTTACGAAAACTAAAGTAAGAAGGGATATTTACGCTGAAGGCGGAATAATAAAAGATATGCCTTCCGGACAAAAAATTAACGGCGCGAAAATTTTAGACGCCCAAGGTTCCGCGGTTTTTCCGGGTTTAATAGATATGCACGTTCATTTAAGGGAACCCGGATTCGAATATAAAGAAACCCTAAAATCCGGAATGAACGCGGCTGTCGCCGGCGGTTTTACTTCCGTCTGCTGTATGCCGAATACCAATCCCGTAAACGATTCCAAGACCGTAACAAGATTTTTGCTCGATAAAGCAAAAAGCCTCGAACTGATAAATCTATTCCCGATAGGCGCTATATCCAAAGGACTTCAGGGCTCGTCCCTTTCAAACATCGGGGAATTAAAAGAATCCGGCGCAGTCGCCTTGAGCGACGACGGTAATCCGGTGGAAGACTCCGCGCTTATGGGAAGGGCGCTTTTATATGCCCGCACTTTTAATTTGCCGGTAATTTCGCACAGCGAAGATATTAAACTGCGGGGCAAAGGGTCGGTTAACGAGGGGATTATGTCGGAGCATCTCGGAGTAGTCGGAATACCTCGCGTTGCCGAAGAAATCGGCGTTTCGAGAGACGTTATGCTTGCAGGATATTACGGCGTAAAAGTCCATATCGCCCATGTTTCTACAAGCGGTTCGGTCGATATAATAAGAACGGCAAAAGCGGCCGGTATAAATATTACATGCGAAACATGTCCGCACTATTTTTCGCTTACCGAAGACGCCCTGCTTAATTATAATACCTATGCAAAAATGAACCCCCCTTTAAGGACGGGTAAAGACGTCGCGGCCATAATCGAAGGGTTAGCCGACGGGACAATCGACGCAATAGCTTCCGACCACGCCCCTCACAGCGAAGACGAAAAGAATACGACCTTAGACGCGGCGCCGTTCGGAATTATAGGACTTCAGACCTCGCTCCCCTTAACTTTAAGGCTTTATTACCTGAAAAAAATATCGCTTTTGGACATAGCCGGACTTATGTCTCTTAATCCCGCAAAAATTTTAAATCTGGGGAAAAGAGGCTCTTTGCAAAATGGATTTACAGCCGATATTACAGTAATAAACCTTAAAAAAGAGTGGATATTTACGGAAAATAAAATTAAATCATTAAGCAAAAATTCGCCGTTTATAGGGGAAAAATTCAAAGGAATCGCCACGCATGTCGCCTTAGGCGGAAATTTAATAGAAGCAAATCCATAATTTAATCAAACAATATAAATATTATAAGGACATGGCGGGTTCAAAAAAAGAAAAAGCCGTATTAATGCTGGACGACGGCAGCTATTACGAAGGATTTTACGAAGGGCGGACAATAGAATCCGGCGGCGAAGCAGTATTTAATACGGCAATGAACGGATATCAGGAATTGATTACCGACCCGTCTTACGACGGACAGGTAGTCGTAATGACGTATCCTATGATAGGCAACTACGGAATAAACGATTTGGATTTCGAATCCCAAAACGTATGGGTCTCGGGTCTTATCGTAAAAAACTACGCCGAAAAATTTTCGCATCACAGCGCTTCAAAAAGCCTCGCGGAGTTTGTCAACGCTTTCGGACGCCCTTTGATATCCGGCATAGACACGAGGCACGTAACTATTTTACTAAGAGACGGGGGGCAGTTAAACGCATATATCGCCCCGAAAGAAGCCGGAATTGCCCACATAAGGAAAAAATTAGATTTATTGCCCAAAATGGAGGGACTAAATTTGGTTCCAAACGTTTCGACCGCCCTCCCTTACGAAAAGAAAGTCGAATCCCCTGAGTTCAGGGTAACGGTGATAGATTACGGCGTAAAATTAAACACCCTTAGATGTTTGAACGGGCTTAAAGCCGACGTTGCCGTGGCGCCCCATAATTTTTCTAAACGGGAAATAATGAATACCGAACCCGACGGAATTCTTTTATCCAACGGTCCCGGCGACCCGAAAACCATGGCGGAAGAAATAGAAACATTAAAAAGCCTGCTTGGCGAAAGGCCGGTTTTCGGCATTTGCCTGGGACATCAACTGCTTTCTTTGGCTCTCGGTTTCGATACTTATAAGCTGAAATTCGGACATCACGGAATAAATCAGCCCGTAAAAAATATTTGCACGGGAGAAATAGAGATTACGTCTCAAAATCACGGTTTTTGCGTCGATATGCTTAAGGCGGGCGCGGATAACGCAAAAAATACAAGGCTTACGCATATCAATCTTAACGATAATACCGTCGAAGGCATTAAAAACGATGAGCTTAAAGCTTTTTCGGTTCAATATCATCCCGAAAGTTCTCCGGGACCCAGGGATTCGAGATATCTTTTTGCGGAATTTAAAGATTTGTGTTTAAATAATAAAAAATGAAATCGAAGCCTGTTCCGTCCTATCTGACTATTTCAAATAGCGAATTTATAGCAAAAATAGACGGGCTTTACGAATTGTCGGAAAATTGCGGACTTTGCCCCCGCAAATGCGGGGCTAAAAGGTTAAAAGGCGAAAAAGGCCTGTGCGGTGCGGCGGACAAATTAAAGATAGCAAGCATAAACCTGCATTTCGGGGAAGAACCCCCGATATCCGGCAAAACCGGTTCCGGAACCGTATTTTTTAGCGGCTGTTCTTTAAAATGCAAATTTTGCCAGAACTATCCTATAAGCAGGTTTTGCGTCGGAAATATTTACGATGCTTCCGAGCTTGCCGGCGGAATGATTAAACTGCAGGAAAAAGGCGCCTGCAATATTAATCTGGTATCGTCCGCGCATTATATGCCTTTTGTGGCGGAAGCGATTTATTTGGCAAAAGAGCAGGGATTAAAAATTCCAATAGTATATAATAGTTCCGGCTATGAAGAAGAAAAACTGCTCGCTTTTTTGGACAAAATTATAGACATATATCTTCCGGATATAAAATATTCCGACGATAGATATGCCTTAAAATATTCAGGGGCGCCCGATTACGTCGGCGTCAACAGAAAAGCGTTAAAAGTTATGTACGGGCAGGTGGGAGAACTTATCGTGGATAAAAACGGGAAAGCCGTCCGCGGCCTTTTGATAAGGCATCTTGTATTGCCGGAAGGCATAAGCGGCTCTGCGGATTCTTTCGAGTATATAGGACGCGCTCTCGGCGATAACGTGCCCATAAGCCTTATGAACCAGTATTTTCCGGCGTATAAAGCCGCGTATGATTCTAAAATCAACAGAAAAATTACCGATGACGAATATTTAGACGCCGTAAAGGAAATAATCCGTATGAATTTAACGGGGTTTTTTCAGCGCAGCGATAATTTAGACATAGACAATATGTACGGTTTAATTTAATAAACATTAATATATAAAAAAATAAATATATGCCTAAAATGACCGATATTAAAAAAATCTTAATAATAGGTTCCGGCCCTATAATTATCGGACAGGCCGCGGAATTCGATTATTCCGGCACTCAGGGGGCAAAAGCGTTAGCCGAGGAAGGCTATGAAGTCGTCCTCGTAAATTCCAATCCGGCTACGATAATGACCGACCCGGATTATGCCTATAAAACATACGTAGAGCCGCTTACCAAGGATTTTCTCGCCAAAATTATAGAAAAAGAAAAACCTGACAGCATAATTCCCACTTTAGGCGGGCAGACCGCGCTTAACATAACGCTGGAACTTTACGACGCAGGAGTTATACAAAAATACGGCATAAACGTTCTGGGCGCAAACATAGATGCGATAAAAAAAGCCGAAGACAGGGAATATTTTAAAAAAAGCATGGAAAAGATAGGAGTTCCGGTCCTGCAGGGCGGTTTTGCGACCAATATGAACGAAGCGTACGAGGTTCAAAAGAGCATAGGTTTCCCGGTAATAGTAAGGCCTTCCTTTACTCTCGGCGGAACCGGCGGAGGCATAGCCTACAATATCTTTGAATTTGGGGAAATCGCCTTAAGCGGTATAAACGCAAGCCCCATTTCGGAAATATTAATAGAAAAGTCGGCTATCGGCTTTAAAGAAGTGGAACTTGAGGTCATGACGGATAAAAACAAAAATACAATTATAATATGCTCCATAGAAAATTTCGACCCTATGGGGATACACACCGGAGATTCCATTACTATTGCCCCGGTGCAGACCCTTACGGATAAAGACTTGCAGAAACTTCGCGATTATTCGATAAAAATAATGGGCGAGATAGGGGTAGAAACGGGCGGGTCAAATATTCAATTCGCTCTAGACCCATGCTCCGACGCGGCATATGTTATAGAGATGAATCCAAGAGTTTCGAGAAGCTCCAGTTTAGCGTCGAAGGCGACCGGTTTCGCCATAGCAAAAATTGCGGCTAAGCTTGCGGTCGGTTATACTTTGGATGAAATTACCAACGATATTACCAAAAAAACGCTTGCATGTTTCGAGCCTTCCATAGATTACGTAGTTACTAAAATACCGAGGTTTACGTTTGAAAAATTTCCTCAGACTGACAATACCCTTACGACACATATGAAGTCGGTCGGCGAAGTAATGGCGATAGGCAGAACGTTTTGCGAGTCGGTTCAAAAAGCGGCGAGGTCTTTAGAAGACGGTTATTACGGAATAGAATCGCTTTACGGATTAGATTTATCCTACGGCGTTTGCGGCATCCCGGAAAAGAAGCACGATTTCGAGATAATAAAAGAAGAAATAAAGTCTTTAATAAAAAATAACGATTACAGGAGGCTTTTATTAATAACCGACGCTTTAAGGATAAATTTTACGCCATGCGAAATCAATGAGTTTTCCAAGATAGATATATGGTTCCTTGAACAAATCAAACTTATAACAGACCATGAAAAAAAATTATTTTTCGCCGAAAATCCGGCTGAAGACGCAGAGCTTATAAAGCTGTCGAAGGAAATGGGCTTTTCGAACAGAATTATAGCAAAAATAATAACCAGAAAAAAAAACGGGGAACATATTTCGCCGGAAGAATATTTTAGAAAAGACCAGGATACGCTGTCTTTAATAGAAAAAACGGAAAAAGCCATAGAAGAAACATGCAAAAAAAATATTATTTCGAGAGTCTATAAAAAAGTCGATACCTGCGCCGCGGAATTTGAAGCGGCTACGCCCTACATGTATTCGTCTTACGATAAATTTAACGAAATAGAACCGGTTGAAGACAAAAAAGTGATTATACTTGGAAGCGGACCAAACAGGATAGGGCAGGGAATAGAATTCGACTACTGCTGCGTCCACTGTTCCTTCGCTTTAAAAGAAAATAATTATTCGTCCATTATGATTAACTGCAATCCCGAAACCGTTTCCACGGACTACGATACGTCCTCGAGGCTTTATTTCGAGCCTTTGACTTTCGAAGACGCGTCGGCGGTATGCGAGGCGGAAGGAAATCCTCCCGTAATACTGCAATTCGGGGGACAAACGCCGCTTAAACTTGCTAAAAAATTCGATTCTAAAGGTATCAGAATACTGGGCACCCCATTTAAATATATCGACATAGCGGAAGACAGGGAAAAGTTTAAAAATATTATAGAAAAGCTCAATCTTTTACAGCCGGAAAGTTCTATGGCGTTTAACGATGAAGAAATTTACGAAAAAGCAGGCGCCATAGGGTTCCCGGTATTATTGAGGCCTTCTTACGTTCTCGGCGGAAGGGCTATGGAGATAATTTACAACGAAAGCGGTTTGCTTTCATACATTAAAAAGATACTTAAACAGGATATTTCCTTCCCTATACTTATAGACAAATTCCTCGAAGACGCGATAGAGGTCGATGCCGATGCATTAAGCGACGGCGAATCCGTATATATTGCCGGAATAATGGAGCATATAGAAGAAGCGGGAGTCCATTCCGGCGACAGCGCCTGTTCTTTGCCGGCGTTTTCTTTGGCGGAAGGCGCGGTGGAAAAAATAAAAGATATCACGGAGATAATATGCCGCGAATTTCATGTCAAAGGGCTTATCAATATTCAGTACGCCGTAAAAAACAATGAAATCTACATAATAGAAGTTAATCCCAGGGCGTCTAGAACCGTTCCCTTTGTAAGCAAAGCCACTGGAGTTCCCGTCGCAAAACTCGCGACCAAGGTTCTACTCGGAGAAAAAATCGGAGCTTTCGGGCTCGGAAGGTCTTTTAGCATTAATTATTTTTGCGTTAAAGAAGCGGTATTTCCATTTTCTAAATTTTCCAACGTCGACCCTATGCTTGGACCGGAAATGAGGTCGACCGGGGAAGTAATGGGAATAGACGTAAATTTCGGCATGGCTTACGCAAAATCACAGATTGCCGCCGGACAAAATCTTCCGCTATCCGGGAACGTGCTTATAAGCGTAAAAGACGAGGATAAAAAACATCTGAACGGCTTATGCAAGTCATTGACGGATATGGGCTTAAACATAGCTGCGACTAAAGGAACCTCGGAATATTTAAACGGAATCGGCATTAAAAATAAAAAAATAAATAAATATAAAGAAGGAAGGCCGCATATAATAGACGCGCTAAAGAACAAAGAAATTTCCATGATTTTCAATACGCCGAGGGGAATGAAATCCCTTGAAGATTCTTATGCGATAAGAAGAAGCGCCATAGAATTTTCCCTGCCCTATTATACCACCATAAGGGGCGCGACCGCCGCATGCATGGCGATAAGGGCGCTTAAGGAAAATAATTTGTCGGTAAACGCGTTGCAGGATTATTATAAAAACATATATAAAACATAATTGTTAATTATAATATTACGGGATTAACAAAGATTTACGGAGGTAATTATATTGGCGGATAACGAAAAAGCTTTTTATATAACGAAAGAAGGCTACGAAAATTTAGTCAAAGAGTTAAAGCGGTTAAAGTCGGTCGATAGGCCGGCAAACATTAAGGCGATAGAAGAAGCAATCGCGCACGGGGATTTATCAGAAAATGCCGAATATCATTCAGCGAAAGAAAAACAAAGTTTTTTGCAGGGCAAAATAATAGAACTGGAAGATAAAATAGCCCGCGCACAGGTAATAGACGTTTCTAAAATCTGCGAAGAAAAGGTCGTATTCGGCGCAAAAGTAAAACTTTTAGATTTAATTGCCGACAGGGAAGTTTCCTATCAGATAGTCGGAGATACCGAGTCCGATATAAAAGCAGGAAAAATATCGATAGGCTCTCCCATAGCCAAAGCTCTTATAGGCAAGTGCGCCGGAGACGAAGTGTCCATAAAAGTTCCTAACGGCGTCAAAGAGTTTGAGATTCTTGACATAAGGTATGCTTAGATAGTATAATAAACTTAGATATGCGCATGTTTAGAAGAGCGCGCCAAATTCATTAAATCGGAGGATTGTCATGGTTTTAGATAAAGCTCAGGTGTCAAAGGTTATAGATGAAATAAGGCCTTCGCTGCAATATGACGGAGGAGACGTAGAATTGGTCGATATTCTTGAGGACGGAACCGTTAACGTAAGGCTTAAAGGAGCCTGCGCCCACTGCATGGGTTCCATAATGACTCTTAAAGGCGGTATAGAACGCCTGCTTAAAGAGCGCATACCCGGAGTCAAAGAGGTTAAGGCGGTTTAAAGGAGTCGGGAAATGGACAGCGAAGAAGTTAATCTGCCTGAACCCAACAAGGTTCAGGCAGGAAGGCTGGGAGATTATTTAATAAGAAAGGGCATCGCGACAGCGCAGGATGTTTCCAACGCTTTGCTTACCCAGGAACGGATAAGGACGGGAATAGCCAAAGGGGAGAAACTGCGTGATTTAAAGCTCGGCGAAATTCTTTTAAGAAATAACATTATAACCGTAGAAGAGCTTGAAGAGGCCTTTGCGGAACAAGGGCATTCCGGCGGCAGCATAAGCACCAATTTAACAAAATTAGGCTATGTGAGCGGCAACGAAATCGACTCGCTATTATCGTACGAATCCGAAATACCCGTCGTTAATCTGCTCAAAGAGGATATTCCGGAAAACATCATAAAGCTTATCCCTTCCGAATTAGCCATAAAATACAAAATAATTCCGTTAAAACAATTCAAAGGAACCCTCTATTTAGCAATATCCGAACATTCAAAAATAGGCGCGCTTGACGATATAAAATTCCTAACCGGATTAAACGTAGAGATAATCGTTGTTTCCGATAACGAAATCGCATCCGCGCTATCCAAATATTATTATTATAACGCGCTTAATATTCTTGCCGAAAATAAGGAATACATAAATTCCATATCTTCCGAGGATTTTAAGGAAGAAATAAACGTTTCCGAACTTGAAAGTTCGTCCTCCGAAGAGCCCATTATAAAATTCGTCAATAAGGTTCTTTTAGACGGCGTTAAAATGGGCGCAAGCGATATCCACATAGAGCCCTACGAATCCATCCTCAGGATAAGATACCGCATGGACGGAAAATTAATAGAACAGATGAAAATACCGGCACAGCTTAAGAGCCGTGTAATTTCCAGATTAAAAATAATGTCGCAGCTTGACATCGCCGATAAAAGGTCTGCCCAGGACGGCCGCATAAAAGCAAAAATGGAAGGCAAAGATATAGATATGAGGGTATCGAGCCTTCCGACCCTTTTCGGAGAAAAAATAGTCATAAGAATATTGGATAAATCCAATCTTCAGCTCGATATGCGAAAACTGGGATTCTCCGAAGAACAGATGCAGGATTTTAATACAGCTATTCACAGTCCGTACGGCATGATTCTGGTTACCGGCCCTACCGGCTCCGGAAAAACCACGACCCTTTACAGCGCGTTATCGGAGCTCAACAAGCCGGACGTAAATATTTCCACGGCCGAAGACCCCGTCGAATACAATATTCAGGGCATAAACCAGGTGCACGTCGGCGAAGGAAACAATCTTACTTTTGCTTCCGCGCTAAGGTCTTTTTTAAGGCAGGACCCGGACATAATAATGGTCGGCGAAATAAGAGACCTCGAAACGGCGGAAATTGCCATAAAGGCGGCTCTTACGGGGCATCTGGTCCTTTCGACCATCCATACCAACAATGCCGCATCGACTATATCGAGGCTTATAAATATGGATGTAGAGCCGTTTCTCGTCGCTTCCAGTTTAAACCTTATAATCGCCCAGAGGCTCGTCAGGAAATTATGCAACGAATGCAAGGAGCCTTATTACGAGGATGAAAATGTCTTAACGGGGCTTGGTTTTACGAAAAAAGAAATTTCCGGAATACGCTTTTATAAAGAAAAAGGATGTTCCGCCTGCAACAAAACCGGCTATAAAGGCAGAATCGCGATATACGAAGTGCTGAACATAAGCGACGACGTTAAAAGCAAAATTTACGAAAACGCCAGCGAGTTTGAGATACAGGCCGCGGCCGTCAAAAACGGAATGAAGACGCTAAAGGAATCGGCAAAGGAAATATTTTTAAACGGCATTACTTCCCTAAAGGAAATTATGCAGTACGTAAATACCATTAAAGGCAGATATTAATTTGCGTCGGCTATAAATAAATTCTTTTGTTCGATTTTCCGAAATTAAGGCATATTTCGTAGGGAATTGTTCCGGCGGCGGAAGCGATTTCTTCCAGCGTAATTTCTTTCTTACCGCTATTTCCGGCTATTATAACCTCGTCTCCGGCTTTTACGCCCTCTATTCCGGTAACGTCCGCCATGGTCAGGTTCATGGTGACTATGCCCGTTATACCCGCAAATTTGCCGTTTATTAAAAATCTGCCTTTGTTTGACAGAAGCCTCGGAATACCGTTGTCGTATCCGGCCGAAACAATCGCGATAGCCATATCTCGCGGGGCTTTATAAGTATTGTTGTAAGAAACGAAACCGCCTTTTAAGACTTTTTTAACCTGAATAACATAGGATTTTAATGTCATCAGCGGTTTAAGGCCGATAGCGGAACTATCGTAAGGAATATTGCATAAATTTGAGTTGGGATTTATGCCGTAAATAGAAATCCCCGGCCTTACGGCATTTGAATAATCGTGCGTTATGCCGCAGTTTAGAAGCGACGAACTGGCGCTTATATGTTTATACGTTGGTTTAATGCCGCGCCGCTCTAACAGGGATGCCATTTTTTTATAATTGTTTATTTGAAAATCGGTATATTCGGAATCGCTTCCGGCAGAGGAAAGATGGCTGAAAAACCCTTCCGCATCGAGGAATTTTTTATTTTCGTTTATAATTTCCGCGGCGGAACGCATTTCATTTTCGTTCAATCCCAGCCGGTTCATTCCCGAATCGTATTTAATATGAATTTTCGCGCGTTTGCGAGTCGTTCTTGCCTTGCCTAAAAGCATCTTAAGATAATCTAAGCTTATGACCGCAATGCTTAAGTCAAGGTCCATCGCTTCCTTTATATCTTCTTCGGGGACGCCTTTAAGCATCAAAAGTTTTGCGCCGGGGATATTGCTAAGAATAGCCGCCGCTTCTCCGACGTTAATAATCCCAAAAAAATTTATTCCGTTGCGAAAAAGCGTTTCGGCGACGGGGATTAATCCGTGGCCGTATGCGTCGGACTTTATTACGGCGATGACTGTTTTATTCTTTGAAAATTTAAGAGACTTTATAAGGCTTATATTGTTTTCTAGATTTTTAATATTTACATAAAGAGAGGTATCGAGCATATTATATATTTTAAGAAAATATTGCTTAAATGTCAATTTTACGATATTTTTACGATATTCGTTCTTGTCCGCAGGCCCGGTTTCTGATATTATATAAACATATATAAAATATATAGGGGATAAAATGAAAATAACGGATTTGAATTTTAACGCAATTTTTAAGAGCGCTTTTTTGAACGAGGAAGATTTTGCAGACATATTTATCGAAACCAAGGTTTCGACTTTGCTTTCCAACGAAGGCAAAAGGCTTGAGAAAGCTATTAACGGCGTAATTCAGGGCGCGGGCCTCAGGCTCATTTCGAATAAAAAAACATATTACGCTTATACGAACGATATAGAAGAAAATAATCTGATAAAAATCGCAAAAGGATTAAAAGAAGCGGCAAGCATGGGCGTTAATGAAAAAAGCAAAAAAAGCGCCGCGTTTAAACCGTTGAATTTTAAAGAAAAAAAGCCAAAAATAGATTTCAGCGTCATAAAAGATATCGCGGACGTTTCCATAGACGAAAAGTTGGAGGCCATACTGCCCGCCGTTAAATACTCATGGTCTTTCGACAAAAGGGTAGTCCAGGTTAACATAACGTATTCGGATTATAAGCAGGATGTCGTAATTGCAAATTCTTACGGCGATTTAGTAAAAGACTGCAGGGAAAATTTAGCGTTTTTAGCCCACGCGGTCGTATCCGACGGAGAAAGAATCGAGGTGGGTTACGAAGCGGCGGGAGGATTTACCGGATTTGAATTTTTCGACAAAAACGTTCCGGAGGATATTGCCAAAAAAGCCTTAGAAAGGGCGTTAACACAACTTTCAGCCCCTTTTGCCCCGTCCGGAACCATGCCGGTAGTTTTGTCGAGCGAGGCGGGCGGCACGATGATACATGAAGCGATAGGCCACGGACTAGAGGCGGATATCGCGGGCAACGGTTTAAGCGTATATTCGGATAAAATAGGAGAGCAGGTCGCGTCTAAATTGATAACCGTTATAGACGATTCTTCTTTAACCGGAAAAAGAGGTTTTTACAGATTCGACGATGAAGGAACGCATTCCGGCAAAAACGTGCTTGTAGAAGGCGGAATTCTTAAGAAATATATGTCTGACAGGCTGTCTTATATTAAATACGGTTATGAACTTACCGGCAACGGCAGGAGGCAGTCTTACGAGCACCCTCCCATAGTCAGAATGTCTAATACGATGATATCTAAAGGCGAAACTAATCCGGAAGATATCATAAAGAGCGTGGCTCGCGGCATCTTTGTAAAAAAAATGGGCGGAGGACAGGTTAATACCGTTACGGGGGATTTCGTGTTCGACGTTATGGAAGGCTACGCCATAAAAGAAGGGGCTGTGGGAGAAGCGGTCAGCGGCGCAACTCTCATGGGAAACGGCCCCGAAATTTTAAAAAATATAGATATGGTCGGAAGCGATTTAGGATTCGGCATCGGCACATGCGGAAAAGACGGACAAGGCGTTCCGGTATCCGATGCCCAGCCGACTCTTAGGATTCCGTCTATAATAGTAGGCGGGAAAAATCAGAAATAATATTAAAAAGGATGGAAAGAATAAAAGGCTGGAAATCATACCAAAAAACGCTCAACAAAAGAAAGGGCAAAGACAATAGACCCGCTTCTTTCATAAAATATATCTCTATCTTAATATTCGCCGCTTTATTTCTTTACGGTTTTTATAAACTTTATTTTTACGGCAATGCGTTCTTATTTGCCGGAAATAAAAAAATCGGGGGAACGGGAATAAGGCCTATCGCATTTATTAAAGACAAGATAGGCGGCCTGCGGCTTTCGGGATTCGAGGCCTCAGGCGTCAAATCGCTTAAATCCTTAAAAAAGTATTTTAAGCATAATCCTCCCATATTCAAAACTATTATGAACGGCAGCTACGTTCAAAAAATAGGCAAATATACGGTTGTTTACACGATAGACCCCGTCGTGCAGAAAGAGGCGGAAAATATTTTTAAAAAATACGACGTTCCTTTCGGAGTTTTGGCGGCGGTTGAACCCGATACCGGTGAAGTGCTGGGTTTCGCGTCGTATTCTCATAACGAAAGAAAAAGCGAAGAAATTTCCCCCCTTTTTTCTTATCCCCCCGGTTCTTTAGCTAAAATAATAACGGCATCGGCGGCAATAGAATCCAGCGGCTTTTATCCCGGATTCGATATATGTTTTAACGGCGGATTATACGGAACGGATAAAACTTTCTGGAAGCAGAACATCGGAACGGGGAAAAATAAAATATCCTTTAAGCAGGCTTTTGCCAAATCATGCGACGTAGCGTTCGGCAAGGTTGCAGGATATTACGTCGGAGGAAAATTATTAACGCATTATTTCGATAAGTTTTATTTTAATAGAAAAATACCTTTTATTTTAAATCTCGAACGAAGCAAAGCTTATATACCTAAAAGATTTTTTCAATTAGAGTTGACGGGGGCAGGATTTAAAAATATAAAGGCGACGCCCCTTCATGCGGCGTTAATTGCGGCAACGGCGATAAACGGCGGGAAGATGGTAGAACCATTCATTATAAAAGAAATCATATCTTCTTCCGGAAAAATAATATATATTCATAAGAATGTCAAGCTATTGGACAGGCCGATAACGGAAAAAACGGCGCAGAGCTTAAAACAGATGATGATTGCGACCGTCACTAAAGGGGCGGCGCATAAAAATTTTTATAATATGAACGATAAATATATGCTTCCCGGGGTTGTTTCGGGCGGCAAGACCGGAACGATTTCCGGCGATAACCCCAGCGGCCTTTATCAATGGTTTGCGGGTTTCGGAGAGATGAAAGGGAAAAAAATTGCGCTTTCGTCTCTCGTAATCGAAAAGCCGGTATGGAAAATAGGAGGCGCCGGAGCCGCGGAAAAAGTCATTTTTGCATATTTTTTCCGATAAATATTGTTTAATATAATTATCCATGCAAAACATAATATTATAAATTACATTATAATTAAAACATGTGCATAAATTTAAAATCACAAAAAACTAACGTATTTTTTTTAGCGGAGGCTTAAAGATGGCAAAAATTATTCCGTTTGAATATTTCGAGACGGTCCTGCAGCATTCGGTTTCCAATATGAAAAGGATAAAAAAGGAGCTTGGCCTTGCCGAAGAAATAGAATCTATCGATTTTATCGGACTAGTTATTTTAAATATTAAAAAATTTACGGATGATTTCGTAAAAACTCTTGAAGGGGTATTAAGGGATTCGGATGTAATCTCCGTCAATAACGGCCTTGTATATTTATTTTTGCCCGGAACAAGCTTCGAAGGCTCCGTCAACATAATAAGCGATTTTAAGGAATTTTACGAAGATGTTTTCGAATATCTTGTTTCCGTAACTCTTTTAAAAGATTTGAAAGACTCTGGAGATATTCTGGCGGAATTGAATAAGCTTGCTTCCGATAAGGGATGGAAGCCATAACTTAATCTATATTTAACAAAAATTTAACCGTATTGTAACATTTCTTTCATAATACGGAAACAATACCTTTGTATAATAATGAATATAATTTATATTATTATACAAAGGTATTGTCATGATGATAACCGCCCTTAAAAGCGCTACGTTTATAGGCATCGATGCGGTTCCGGTCGACGTAGAAGTATTCATATCAAACGGCATACCCGGAATTATGATTGTGGGACTGCCTGATGCCTCCACTAAAGAAGCTAAGGACAGAGTTAAAGCCGCTATAAAAAATTCCGGCTTCGAATATCCGGTCAAAAAAATAACTATAAATCTGGCCCCGGCGGATTTAAGGAAAGAAGGCCCCATTTTCGACCTGCCGCTGGCGATAGGGATTCTTATTTCCGCCGGCAGGCTCGCGTGCGCGGTCAACCTCGACGATTACATTATAGCGGGCGAACTTTCCTTAAACGGTAAAATAAACCGAATTAACGGCATAATAGCTCTATGCAGGCTTGCAGGAAAATTAAATAAAAAACTTATAATCCCGTACGATAATATTAATTCCGCCTGCTATATAGGAATAGATTTTCTCGCTTTCCGCAGGCTGAAAGACGTTTGCGGTTTTATTTCCAGCGGATACGCAAAAGATTCCGAAAGAAACGGAGCAATTTATGTTCATGACGTTAAAAATATTTTTAAGGATAAAGAAGGAAACGAAGAATTTTTTTTTAGGAAATATATCGCCGAGGCAGATAACGCGCTTAAAAAAACAAAAATCGATTATCCTGATTTCTCAGATATAAAAGGACAGGAATTAACTAAACGGGCAATTTTAATTGCAGTTTGCGGACGTCATAATATTTTAATGGTCGGGCCTCCGGGAAGCGGCAAAACAATGCTGGCTCAAAGCATAGCCGGCATTCAACCGGATATTTTGCTTGAAGAATCTATCGAAACGTCTAACATCTACAGTTTTTCGAATAAGAAAATAGGAGGCGAAAGCGGCCTTATCGGAAAAAGGCCGTTTATTCCGGTTCACCATACGGTATCGACGGCGGGATTGATAGGAGGCGGAGCGTTGAATCCAGCGCCGGGAGACATAAGCCTGGCTCACAACGGAGTTTTATTTATCGACGAGTTTTCGGAGCTAAGCAGAAAAACCTTGGATAGTTTAAGGCAGCCTATGGAAGATAAGACCGTAAATCTATCGAGGAGCAGGTTTTCTATAATTCTACCATGCGACTTTATGCTCGTCGCCGCAATGAATCCTTGTCCATGCGGATATTACGGAGATAAAAATCATGAATGCAGGTGTTCGGGCGCCGAAATTTATAAATTTTACGCAAAATTATCGGGCCCTATTCTAGACAGATTCGATATATTTATAGAAGTTTATTCTTCGAATTTGGACGAGCTGACCGAAGGCAGGGTCATAGAAAACTCTTCCGAAGTTCAGAAAACGGTTGAGAGGGTAAGGCAAATTCAGTTGGAAAGATATAAAGGCAAAGACTGCGGAGGCATAAAATTTAACGCGTCCCTTAGAAGTTCAGACGCAGATAAGTATTTGCTTATTTCCCCGCCGGCTTTAGAATTGGTAAAAAATGCCGTTAAAAAATTAAATATATCTTCGAGAGGATATTTTAGAATATTAAGAGTTTCCCGAACTATCGCCGATATGGACGGAAAAAAGGAAGTCGATGCCGGCTCCGTCTTAGAGGCTTTAAATTACAGAAACACAAAACTCCTGAACGTATAATAAAATAATCAATCCTATTGCAACCCGCGAATCTAATATGTATGCGGCAGCGAACAAACGGATATGGCGGTAACCCTATGCCGTTTTATTAAAAATATCCGAGCTGCCTTAATTTATCCATAGCCGCTTCCTTGTCCTGCGACCTCCCGGAACGTTCGGCTTCGCCCCCCGTAATTTTTGTGCAAGGCTTGCAGTCTATCGACCTGTAGCCTTGTTCATACAGGGGGCAGTAAGGAATATTATTCAATTTTATATAATCCCAGATATCCGACTCGGTAAAGTGGAGAATGGGATGGACGCGGTAATGGTGGGGCGCTTCTCTTTTGGAAAAATATTTTTCGTTTGCGCGCGATTCGTTTTCGTCTTTTCTTATTCCGGTCATTAAAGCCTTTAAATGCAGTTCTTTGACGGCATTTTTTATAGGAACGGTTTTTAACAGGCTGCAGCAGTTTTGTTTATCTTCGGCGATAGAAATAGTTTTCAGGGCTTCGGTATTTGTATATACCAGCAAATCGAAATTCCATTCTTTTTTTAATTTCTCTATAAAATCGCGTATCTCCTGAAATTCAACCGAAGTTTCGATAGTGAATATTTTGAACGGAATTTGTCCGTCGAAGGCGTTTCTTACCAAATGAAGCAGAACGGAAGAATCTTTGCCCCCCGTAAAAGCTATTCCTATTTTTTCTCCGAAACGGTCGTATGCTTCTTTTATAATTTCGACGCTTAGCGATATTTTTTGATTGAGCAGAACAAAGGATTCGTTTTTACCGTCTTTTTTAGGTTCGTTAATAATTATGCCCGTTTTTTTAACGCTGTCGAATAAATTTTCGGTAGAAACCGATTTCTTTTCGATATTATTTAATATTTCGACGTATTTGGCGGATTCTGTCAAATCCGGGTTAAAGTTTATTGGGTTTTCTTCATAAAGGTCGTTGGAAAGGTCGTAGTAAAAATTTAAATTTCTATTGTATATATCCGAGTTAGTTATATTTTTATATAAATTTAATCTTGCGTTTTTATCGGTTTTAAGGGATTTAAGAGAGTTTAATAATTGTAAGAATTCGACCTTGCCTATGCGCTTTCTGAGGATGTCGTTAAATATGCTGATAATATAATCTTCATCCGACAGCATTACGTTTTCGATAATATTTTTTGTCTGGAGTTCGGAAATCTTATCGGGCATAAATATATATTTTTTATCGGCCGTCCTGATGGCGCGCTGAGACAAAAAGTATTTATCTTTGGACGAAGCGCCGTTTTTATTCCTGTCGTATTCGTTAGCTGTAAATTGCATTATTTCGTTGTACATATTTTGAGTGTAAAATTCGGAATAGCAGAATTCCCTTTTTTCGAATAGCGATTGGCCGTCTATTCCGCGACCCGAACCGTTTGAATTTTCCGTTATTTTTTTGCCGTTCGAATCCCCGTTCAAATTATAAGGCTCCAAGCCGGATAAAGAAATTAAAGTAGGAAAGATATCGGTTATAGAAGTTAATTTTTCGTAAATTTTATTCTCGATTTCGGGGGCGTGAAAAATAAGGGGCAAATGAATTACTTCGTCGTATAGTTCTCCCATATGCCCGAATACCGACTGGTCGAACATGGTTATCCTTCCTTCTCCGTGGTCGGAAAAAACGGCGAAAATATTTTCGGGATTAAAATACCCCATTTCTTTTAAAGATTTATAAATCCCGCGGAAGCGTCCTTTATCGAATTTATTGATGCCGTAGATATAAGGGGGGAGCATAACGTTTAAATCGTAATGGACTTTGCCGGCAAAATAGTTCCATAGGGCGAAAGGATTATCGGTGTTAGTCGGAGTTTTATAAAGGACCGACATTTTCTTCATAAAATCGAAATATTCGCGGTTGTAATTATCCTCGTTGTAATTCTGCGAATAAATATAGGGTTCGTGGACGTCGAAAAGATGAACGAAGCAAAAAATATTTTCATCTTTAACCGCTGAGAGCTGTTTAATAAGGTCGTTAATATTTCCGGCAGTTTTGTAATCGAATCCCTTTGCCAGCCCCAACGGCTCGAATAATTCAAACACGTCCGTATAAAATATAGTTTTATAGCCGTTTTTTTTATAAACTTCCGCAAGCGTAACGGCGTCGCCGTTTAATTTTTTATAGAAAAACGGCCTTACTCCGTGGGCGGGAGGATATAAACCGGTGAACAGCGATGCATGGGCGGACGTTGTATAACTTGACGTGGAAAAAAAATTAGTAAAAATAGACGCGTTAGACGAAATTTCGTCCAACGTGGGGGTATCTACGAGGGTATCGACGTAATACTGCTTTAGATGTGCCCTGTTTTTATTATAGCCGACGCAGTCGTATCTTAGGTTGTCGATAGATATGAGCAAAACTTTTTTTGGTTCCATACGTTTTCCTTAATTTTAGATTTTATTTGAGTTTATTTTATTAATTTAATTAATAAAAATTTATTTTAACGCTTGAGAAAACTTTCAAAAACTAAACGCCTTAAATGTAATAATTATAATTCATTATAACTTAACTTTGTTAATATATTATAAACTTTTTATTTTTGTCTTTAAATAAAAAAATAAACATAGAAAAATAAAAAATTATACGCGCGATAAATATATCTATATCGCCTTATTACAGCCGTGCCTCACGCTCTTACGCGACTCGCGCGCGGCTCAGCTCGGTTCACGCATGCCGGTCATGCCGGTTGGCCATGCCGGTTTGACTTTTCATAATTTGAGTGATAGACTTTCAATATACTTTTTATATAAGAAAGTATTTATAAACATTCATACTTTATCTTAAAGGTTTAAGGGAAACAGGTTAAATTCCTGTGCTGTTCCCGCAGCCGTAAGAACTTATAACGGAAAGTTTCCAAGACTCTCCGTTATTAAAAATATTCCCATATGCCACTGGCGGTGTCTATTATAATAATAGCCGGGAAGGCGGAAATATTTGCATGTTCAAGCCGGAATACCTGCTTTTAAGATAATAAAATTTAATTTAATTTTAATTAGCGGGAGGTCTAATTATGTTTTTACCGTTTTTACGTCCGTCTTTATTAAGCTTTAGACAGAGGATTTTTCTGCTCTACGGATTTTTGCTATCCCTTTTACTAATCTCCATTATACTTTTAATCGACAGGTCGAGCGTATTCCCCGTATTATTAAGCCTTGGTTCGCTCGCATTCTTCTTCGGCGTGAAGCACGCGCTTGATGCCGACCATATCGCCGCGATAGACAACACTACCAGAAAATTGATGAACGACGGCAAAAAACCCGTAGGAGTGGGTTTTTTCTTTTCCGTGGGGCATGCTTTGTCGGTTTTTGCCTTAACCATAATAACCGTTATTATAGGAAAATTTGTCGTTAAAGCGTATCCGGAACTCGGCAATATAAGCGACATGGTCGGCACCGGCGTATCGGCTCTATTTTTATACCTGATAGCCTTTATGAACATCGTTATTCTTATCAGCATCGTTAAAATCGCAAAAGATTTTAAAAATCTTCAGAGCAAGAAAATAGAAGAAGAGCTTTTAAAAAGAGGTTTTATGTTCCGTTATTTTAACGGAATAATGAAACTTATTACGTCGAGCTGGCAGATGCTTTTTGTAGGCATTTTATTCGGCATAGGATTCGACACTGCAACGGAGGTCGCCATACTTTCTATGTCGGCGGTATTTGCATCCGCGGGCAGGCCGTTAATAGACGTTCTTATACTGCCGTTGGTATTTGCTTCAGGAATGATACTTTTAGATTCTACCGACGGCGTCGTAATGCAGTTTGCTTACAGCTGGGCTTTTTTAAATCCCGTAAGAAAAATATTTTATAACATTTCTATTACAAGCATTTCAGTCTTTCTGGCATTCGGCATAGGAACGCTCGAATGGCTTCAGGTTATAGGAGCGGAATACAATCTGAAAGGCCAGCCGTGGGATTTTTTTAATAACGTTTCTTTTGCCATGCTCGGCGGAATAATAGCCGGCATTTTGACGTCGGCGTGGCTTTTGTCCTTATTGGTATATAAGTTCAGCAGGGTGGAAGAAAGATACTACGGCAATACAGAATGAAAAGCCCGCGAATATACGAAAACATGAAATTATTAAATTAACCTTTAAACAAAATAAGCGCAATATATAGAGATATGCTTATATATTTTTATTATGGATGCTTATAATTACAGAGCGGAAAATAACGAATTTTATATACAATGGCACTTCGTTAGCTCCTGCAATTTAAGATGTATTCACTGCTATCAAAACGATTATAAACGCGAAAACCCCGCGCCGGATAAACTTAAATCAATTTTTTTAAAAATAGATGAAGCTATGTCTAAATGGAAAATGAAATGTTTTGTTTCGCTGACCGGAGGCGAGCCCTTTCTGGAGCAGGATTCCCTTTTCTATTTAACGGATTTAATCGAGAAATCTGATAATTTCCGCAATATCGCCATACTAACAAACGGCACATTAATCGACGATGAAGCAATCAGCCTGTTAAAAAAATATAAAAAAATCTCCGAAATTCAAATATCTTTAGACGGACACGACGAAAAAACGCATGACGCTATAAGGGGACGAGGAACCTTTTTAAAAGCTGCGGAATCTATACGCAGGCTGAAAGATGCCGGGATTAAAACATCGATAATGTTTACCCTGCATAAAAAAAATAAAGGGTCCGTTTTAAGCATGCCGGAATTAACATGCTCTTTAAAAGCCGACGCCCTTACCGTCGAGAGAATGACGACCATGAACCAAACCGAAGAGAAGGATTTTTTCATAGAGCCGCAGGAATTAAAGGCTATTTATTTAGATATTTACAGCAAAACAAAAGACGTCTTTTTTGGTAAAAACGCTAAATTTATTACGTCGAGGCCTCTATGGAATCTGGTTGACGAAAATATAGGCGGCTACTGCCCCGCAGGGCTTTCCTCCTTATGCATACTCGAAGACGGAACTTTACTGCCGTGCAGAAGGCTTTATCTGCCGTTGGGGAATATCTTAACGGACGGGTTGTTTAAAGTATGGTATAATTCCGACATTTTATGGGATATCAGGAAAAAGGCCGGCGGAAGCGAATGTTCGGACTGTTCCCATTCCGAGAGGTGCGGCGGGTGTAAAGCCGTAAGCTACTACCGCAACGGCGATTTAAATTCGAAAGACCCCCAATGCTGGGTATAAGAAGCCGGCCAAGAAAGCCGAAAAAAGGGAGATAATATAAGATATGGGGATATTTAAACTTTCTGAAAATATAAGCATAAAAAAGAAAGGCGAAAATTATTTACTTTTCGATAACCTTAGCGGAAACATATATAAAATAAACGAAGTATCGTATAAAATTTTATCTTTGTGCAACGGCAAAAACACGGAAGAAGATATAATAAAAAATATTACAAGCTCTTTCAGCGTCGCGCATGAAGAAGCGGTAAAAGATTTTAACGTTTTAATGCAAAATCTCTTAGAGAGGCTGTATGTAGCAAGCGTATAAAAATAATCGAACGTTAACGCAACCAAGGAGGTGAAATTTATGAAAAAGGTTTATGAAAAACCGGTGTTTCAGGAAATTCCCGCAGAAGAATTTTATGCTTTAATCATGCAAGATTACGGGATTAAGGGCTCTTGCTATTCCTGAAAGTCTTGCAAATAAGCGCAGTTAGCGCTTCCTAAACCTTCTCCCTTCCTGAAAGTTATACGGCCGTACATCTTCATTTTAGGCTAAAAAGAGGGAAGGGAGAAGGGCAAATATGCATCGTTTATATTTTATATTTATTTATAAATTTTATTAAAACGGATTAACGGCTCAATCGAATATAAAAACGGTATCGGGATTACTTTCGTGCCTTATTTCGTCAATTTCGCTTTTTTTCATTTTTCCGGCATAAAGCTTATTGGCGGCATTTATAACCAAGCCGTTTTTTCCGCCTACGTTTTTATATGCGTGGACGACACCCGGAGGCACCATAAGCGCCGCAGGCTTGTTTTCTCCTAAAAACAGCGTCATTTTATTGAGGTATGTAGCGGAATTTTTCCGGTTGTCCCATAATATAATTTTAAAATCGGAAGGGCCTAAAAAACAGAAATAATCCGTCTGGTAAATATGTTCGTGCGGCCCCCTTCTGATATCCGGCATAGTCAAAGAAATATATGCCATTTGAGGGAATAAAGGTTCGTCCATTTCGTCGCTTCTGTAAAGCTCGGCAAGCCAGCCTCTTTCATCTATATGTTTTTTAATATCTTTGACGAACACGCCGTTAATTTCAGCCATGTTGAAAGTGGGGCTCATTCCGCATCCTTTATTTATATTTTTTAGATTAAAGTTTTTATGTTAGAGCTATCGTTATAGTTAAAATAACGCAACATGGCGTATAATAGAGTAGCATAGGCATAATAGCATAACGCATGTGTTTTGCAGTTTATTCCGGTTCTAAAGGAAAAAGCCGCGATTAAATTTAATTATTTTTATTTAATTATTTTTTGATTATATTATAAATTTAAACTCCAAAGCAATGAAAAACTATTGTCTTGAACCCGCGTTAGAAAATATTTTGCTCTTTATATTATATGCAGATGCCGTATTCCGGGTTTCCCGGAAACTGCGCCGTTTAAGCTAAAGGTTAAAATTGGGCGCCGTCGTTTCCGCGGCGGCGCAAAGCCGGAAATAAAATTTTCAACGCAGGTTCAAGATGTTTAAAGATAACCGCCGGATATGCCCGCGCGAAAACGTTAAAAAAACAAGAACCTGCTGTGAGACCGCAAACCGCAGGTCACGTAAGGAGCCTGCGACGATAATCAGCGGTGGACCTTATTTTTTAGCATAATTGCGGGTATTATGCCTGCAAGGCAAAACACGCCTGCGACTATAAACACGTCGTCGTATGATTGAACCGTTGCAAACATCTTGACTAAGCTGTCTATAATTCCAAGGCCGGGATTTATTTTTGCCGTGCCGGCTATGACCCCGACGTTAGATTTAAACAATCCGTTAGAATTAAAATAAGACTTTGCTTTAAGAAAGGCAAAATTTCTATAGTTAATTTTATCCCCGTATCTTGTCGTATAATAAACCTGTTTTTCCGCAAGATAATTTGCAAAGTAAGCTATTCCGAATCCCGACGCAAGCCTCATAGTAATAGGCAAGAGTCCCGATGCCTCGGGAATTTGTTCCATCTTTACGGAATTTAACCCCGTGCTCATGATAGGGGAATATAGCATTCCGAGCCCTATGCCCCTTATGATAGAAGGGTATATTATATCGTAAAGGCTCGATTGCACAGATAAATTCCAGTATAAAAATAGAGATAAGGCTGTTAACGCCATTCCGAAAACGATAAAATATTTAGGGCCGAACCTATCGGCGCCTTTGCCGAAAACGGGAGCGGATAAAGCAACCGCAAAGGCGGACGGCATCATAATAAGACCGGTGGCATAAGGGGTATAATCCATAATGTTTTCAAGATAAACCGGTATTATAAACAAAGAGCCGAAAAGCGCGATAGCCCTTACGGCGTTGATTACGGTAATCAGGGTAAAATTATAATTTTTAAAAATGTTAAAATCTATTAACGGATGGGATATAAAAGGCTCAAACAAAAAAAACATTATGAATCCGCCCGCGCTTATAAGCTCGCAGGTATAAATATAGGTAGAATCCCAGCCTTTGTTCTGCCCTTCGTTAAACGCCACAAGGATAAAGGCTATGGCAGCCGCAAAAAAAACAAATCCTATAAAGTCGAAATTTGCTTTAAAATGCTGGGCTTTATGGTCATCTTCCATAATTATCAATATGCCTATAAGGGTTATTATTGCTACGGGAACATTCACGAAAAATACCCATCTCCACGTTAAGTGGTCGGTAATCCATCCGCCGAGAGTCGGACCTATGGCGGGTGCCGCCATGGCTCCTATGCCCCAAATTCCCATCGCCCTGCCTCTTTCCCGCGGTTCGAACACTTTACCCATAAGGGCAAGACCCAGAGGCGCTATCCCGCCGCCAGACAATCCCTGAATTATTCTAAAAATTATAAGCATATTAATAGATGTGGCAAATCCGCATGCTATAGAAGATACGGTAAAAAATATAATGCTTAATGCAATCGGAATTTTGAGCCCTATTTTTTTAATTATGAACGTTATAGGCATAATTATTATAGCGGTTGCCACGTTATAAGCAATCATAATCCAATCCACTTCTTCCAAATCGACCCCGAGGCTCGACATAATTTTTGGAATGGCTATCGTTACGATGCTCATATCGAGCATTACCATAAAGAAAAAAGCTACAAGAAGTATTAGAATGAGATTTTTATATTCCTTTGAATACATAAGCTTTATAATTATATAAAATTATGACACAGGCCGGACGGATTTTTATTTATTTGCATTATCCTTACACAACAAGAGTTTACCATAAAATGACCTGAAAGTCATTCATTATATTTTCGTTGTTAATTTTTTGAGAAAATACCTCGAAAATACCTTAATGACGGGGATTTAATAAAATAACCGGTTTGGAATTCAATATCTAAATTTGCGTGAATTCAAGGCTGCTTATTGAAATCAATTCTAAAATGGATATGATATTGGAATAATATATAACCTGATTTTCCGATTTCTCGACGTTATCGATATTTCCGCCCTTAATATTTAAAAAAAATTCATTTATTATTTTATGTCCGTAAGACATAATTTTTTTTAATTCGACAGACGTTTTATCGCCCGTTTCAGGATTTTTACCGGAATTCGCAAAAAAAATATCTATGTTTTCTTTAAAAAACGAACTTAAAGCAAGAATAAAATCGGGAATATATGCCTGCTTTTTGAAAGCCGGATATTTATAAAGTTCGTTGAGGTTAATCTTAATCAATAAAATTGCATTATTTATATCCTTTAAATGGCTTGAGAATTTTATCAACCTTATAACTTCTGGTATAAAATTAATACCGGCGGCATCGTCCCACCGGAATACGGCCTCAATAAATAATTTTTTTTTACTATTAGGAAGCGCAATCATAGATAGCGCAATTTCGTTAATTTCGCCGTATAATTTATTAGATTCGTTTTTAATTATATTATCGGAAGCATAATCGAACCGCCTGTAATTATTTGCGATAAGCTCGTTTAAGATTTCTTCGAGATTCTGCTCTACTATATTTGAGAATTCGATTATTTTCGCATTTAATATTTTTAGATTATAGTTTTTTTTCATAATCTCCAAATTTATAATATTGCCTACCCGCATAGGCTGATGCGGCAGATATGAAATTATAAGTTTCATTTATTGGCTCAAATCCCGATTTAGAATTACCTATATAAAATAATAATAACCCAAATTAGCCGATAGAAATTAGCTTAAAAACTAAAAAACTCCTTTATTTATCTGCTTTTCAGAGATATAATTATTGCTAATTATATTTCGCCCGCCAGGCGAGAAACAAATAAACAAGGAGATTAATAATATGTTAAAACAATTAGGATTAAATTTCAAGTTATGGCCGAGTTCCTAAATTGCCGATAGAAATTTTTCGTTCCCGTTCGGACGCCGGTTTAAGAGATTTTTGGAAAATATAAATTTTTAAGTCAGGATTTAGGATTTGCGTTTAGGATTGAATTTAATATGCGTTTATTATATTATTATATATGTCTGGATTGCGGTATTTTGATTGATTAAGGCTTATCCCGCGCTATTTTTGGGCACAGTCATTGCATATCGCATGAATAGCCTAATTACAATTTAGCCGTTATTTATGTGTCCGTAGCTCATCTGGATAGAGTTCAGGACTCCGACTCCTGAGGTAGCGGGTTCGAATCCCGCCGGACACACCAGTTAAAAATCAACTATTTTCAAGCTCTGTGTAAGTTACAAAAGTTATTGATACTCTGCAAAAGATAATGAAACTCTACAAAAGTTATTGCAACTAAAAAATTTACGCTGAAGTCGGAGCCGGCTTTTTTCGGGTTTAATATAAATATATGCCGAAATTAAGCGACTTAAAACTGTCCAAATTAAGCAGCAGTAAATATAAGGACGTAATATTCAAGCTGCATTATATAACCGATATATCGACCAAGCCCGGCGAAAATTATTATAACGCAATATTTAAAAGTGTAAAAGCAAAAAAAGATTTTTATTTGCAGGAGAATATATATCCTGAATTATTAAGCCGTTACGTTATAGGAACTTATTATCAAAACGGCAAAAGAATCGGAAAAAATAAAAATTTAGAATTAATGAATCTTAAATTCCCGATTGCCGGCGGTCAAGCACTAAAGATAAGGCAGATAAACAATATAACCAAGCCTAATGCCAGTATAGAAAAGTCAATTTATTTAAACGATATAAAAAATCAGTATGCCTATTTCGGCATATTAGACGATTATTACGTCATAATCCCCTGCCATGTTATAGGTTCCGCTTTTTATTTTACGTCGACCTCAATGCGCGAAAGAATATTCGATTCTAAAATCGAATCGCTATATCACGAAACAGGAATAGATAAGAATACAGGATACCCTTATGTTCTTTTGAAAACGGGCGTTCAGGACAGCGATGCGGTTTTTATTTATTATTATGCGACAAATGCGCAGGCAAAGCTTAAATGGCATACTATTAAATATAATATGTACGCCCAAAAAAAGTTATTAGACTTAAAAAGCCGTTTCAGCGGTTCTGTTCCCTTAAAAATAGATTTTCCGTTTACCGAAAGCAGATATATAGACGCAATAGCCTTAAAAGACGAACCTAATAAGCGGATTTTTATTTATAAAATTTTAAATCCTAAAGCTTTAATATACGAACACGATAAAATAATCGTCAGGAGGAAATCCCTTAAAAGCAATAATATCGAGGAGATTTCGATGAGCATTCCCCAAAACGTCGTTTACAGGACGAAAACCAAAGAATCAAATATATTAACGGATGAAGCACCTTCATATAAAAATCGTACAAAAATAATAATAGATGAAGACGAGGACAATTTTTTCGACGTAGAAATTATTAAAGAAATTATAAATAGGGATGACGGAAAAACAGGCAAAGACGGCGGCAAGGCCGAGATTATTTCAGGGACAGGTTTGAAAGACTTAAGTTTAAACCAGTTAAGAAACGGAAAAAACTCCGATGTAAGACCTGGCGAGACAAAGAAAGCCGAAGGAGATTATTTTACTTTCGACGATTTTAAAGAACTTATCGAAATTTTTAAAAAAGAAAATTTATCAAAAATCAAAGAAAACAGCTTTATTGTTTCAAATCCGGCTAAATTTCCAATAGAGAGAAAGAAAAAGAGATATAACAAAAAAGAAAGCTACGACGGTAGAAATTTAAGAGATTATATTGCCGTAAGGTTTCAATATAGGATTGATACGGCGGTAAAAAATGTTTTACTGATAGAACTTAATCAGAAAAATATTGAGAATTCCGATAATGGATTCTCAATATTTATTTTTATAGCCGATAAATATATAGATAATTATAAAGAGAAATTTTTTCTGAGAAAATATGCCTCAAATATAAATTTCGAAAAGATTGAAAATTATTTTGAAAGTTACGGTATAATTTTATTAAGGAAAAAACATCCGGATAAAAAGAATAAAAGTAAAAGTTTTAAGGTGTGGTGCGGGGATTTAGAGGGGAAGTTAAAATAATAAAATTTAACTTGATATACTATATATAGAGATTTATAGTTTTATAATGTCAATATACAATGGTGATTCAATATGATTAATGAGTCTGTTTTAGAAAAATGTTATGAAGCCTATGAAATTGAGAAAATAATTGATGTTGTGGTCAGTTTTAAAAGTTCACATGAATCAAGGCGAGTAAGAATAGAAGCCTTAAGGGATTTAAGAGATAATAAATATAGCACAACAGCCTATATTCTAGAGAATATCACGGTTCAGCCAACTTATCCTCAATATAATGTTAATGGAAAATATGATCGTAGCCCTAATGATATGGAAGTATGGTCACATTATGATTTACCTTGGACGAATGGTAACTCTGCAGATGCTGTGTTGACTCAAGCATTGGTTTTTTTAAGGGAAAGATGTGAATAAAATGGAAATGGAAGGAATTATAAACAGATGAGAGAGATTTCACCATCAGTGGATTTGTCTTGTGAAGAATTTTACAAAACCCTACTGCCACAATCCCAAGCAATTGTTGATAGAATTCGTAGCGAAAAAAATGCAGGAAATAGGCCTAAGCCATCCACCTGCCTTATCGACAAGTCTTCGCTGCTGACCGAAAAGTTTCGGCGGGGTCTACTGGATGCCGTAGCCGGTCTTGTCGACGAGAACCTGGCCGGACGTTCCGAAATGTGCATTCAGTTTGCGATTCTCGTTTCGCAAGCATTGGACTATATGGGATTATCCAGCCGAGTTGCTGTCGGAACCGCAATTTATTATGATGCGAAAGGCCGTGAGCTTTTTAAGTGGGGGCATGCCTGGGTACGCGTCGGCAAAGAGGTGATAGACGGCAACGTCGACAGCCTATGCGAGAACCCAATGGTTCCCGAAACAGTCGATATTCCCCCGTATTGGGGGCCTATTGCGGAGACCCCTGTAGATAGGAAACTCAGGGAAAACTGTGGTTGTCCTGTTCCGCCCGATAGCGACGTTTCGGAAATATGGTGGCCGGAACTGCGGGAGTGGCTTAAAAACAATTATAAAGTTTAGCATGGTTTAAATATGCTCAAAATAATTATTACTTATTAGGGGAAAGAGAGGTTCAATATGCCTACAAGTTACGTAGATGAAATAGTTGCAAGATTTTACTTGTTAAAAGGATATTTTATTTCACAAGGAGTTTGGTTTATGCTGGGAAAGAAAAAAGGCAATAAGCAAGGGAATTGGACAGATATAGATATTTTAGCTATAAATCATGAAGAATTGTTAATTATACAATGTAAAAGTTTTTTGGGGACTGGAAAAGCGGAAAAAGTATATGAGGACATTAAAAAATGGTTCGCCGATGCGATGAATTTTCTCGAAAAAGACTGGTTGCAAAATTACATAAAAAGTGAAAAATTTAAAATTAGAAAAATATTAATAGCCGATTGGTTTACTCCAAAAATAAGAAAGATCATCGAGGAAGATAAATTTATAGAGTTTTTGAGCTTTAATTCAATTTTATCTGACTTGATGGAAATAATAAAAACCAATGTAGAGGCTCATGATGAAAAAAATAGGATTGGAAAAACAGAGGATATATTAATAAGGGTTTTAGAACAATTAATTCGCAAGGATAAAATGGAAAAAATAAATAATAGAAACAGGAAATAAAAAACAACTTTCAAACTTTCAAATTTCAAATCAAAACCATAATTTGAAATAAAGGTGGTGTTCAAAACTCTGTGCCAGGGCGAGATGTTAATTAATAAAAACTATTTATTATGACAATCGATAAATTTTTAGAAGAATTTAAAAATATTAAAAATGAAATCAAACTCCCCTTAATCAGAATAATAGAAACATCTGATTTTTCAAGGATAAAATGTCGGTTTGAATACTTATTGAAAATTATTACTTCCAATCAAAAAGACTGGCTAAAAAAGAAAATTTCTGATTTTTTAAAATCGGGAGAAAATCAAACCAAAGAAAATTTCTCCGGGCTTTTAGGGGAGATGATGGCATTAGGCGAAATAATATTAGCCTTTGACGAATTTAAACTTGAAATGAAAAAAAGCGGCAGCGATTTTAATCTCAATAACAATAATGCTAATATCTCAATAGAAGTAAATACTCCTCAAAAAACACGTTCCCCTAAAAAAACAACTGCGCATAATCATGGAGTTACGAGGCACGTTTCATCCAAGGGAGAAATAAAAATGGAATTGAAGACCGTTGCCCCCTGTGGATACCCTACTAAACCTGATTACAATATAGCCTACGAAGCGGTTCAAAAATTCTCGCAAATAAAGCAAGAAAAGCCAAAACAATTCAGCGGAAAAAATATCTCCATTTTATGGCTCGATCTTAACGACCCAATAGATTTCGGTGGATTCAATATGGCGGAGCAATGCCGTCCAATATTAGCGTTTAGAGGCTCAATAACTTCTGGAGCAATATGGAATGCTTTTTACTCTAAAAAAGGCGATCGCATATATAATAGCTATACCGGTGCATATGATTTAGGATCCGAAATTTGTCCAATGGAATTCAATGGAAGATTCTATAGACAGGATAACAAAATAGATTTTGTTATAATAAACGCCTTTACAGAAAAATTTATTTTTCAAAATCCTTGCAGTGATAAAAAATTTTCTAATTCTTTATATCGAAGCTTTTTAAGGCTATATAATGTCAATCTTTCTTCTTCCTTTATTTGCTTGTACGACAAAAACAAACTAAGTGAAATAATTGATATTGCACGTTCGCAAAACAATGGCTTTTATATGGCATTAAAATATGACATATAAAGCACCTTTGATAATTTTACGTACTGAATTAAATTCCTTAATCTGTGTTACCGAGAATATGGTATATTTGAGAATAAATTAAAAAAGCAATTTTAAAAAGTAAACAAAATCTTGATAATGATAACTAACTTATTCGATATTAATACCATTAGAATTATTGAGACAATACCTGAGGGACGTGGTCGTACAGGAAAAAATCTCTTTTTAGCTCTTCCTTTTGCACTTCTTCCCGGCGGTGAACCATTCAAACCTAAATATGAACTGGCAAATAATAAAAAAGAGCTTTTTGATTATTTGGACAAAATTGCTGATGAAATCCATAAATTCAAAATAATGCCAATTATCCATATTGAGGCTCATGGCAATGAGAAAGGTATTGACGTTGGAGAGGAGGACTTTGTTAAGTGGTTTGAATTGGTTGAAAAATTTAAAGAAATTAATCTTAGAATGTGCAATAATTTATTTGTAGTTATGTCTGCCTGCGAAGGAGTTAATTTACAAAAAATATTTACAGAAGCCGCTAAGAGTTCTGGTTCCCTTGATAGGTCTCCAATATTTGCTTTTATAGGGTCTCCTAACGAGATTGCTGTGAAAAACGCCCAGGATGATTTTTTACGATTTTACAATAAATTATTAGAAACAAATAATAATACCGGACATAAAAATCTTAATGAGGCATTTGAAGCATTAAAAAAAAATGGTACTGATTATAGATTTATTAGTTGCCTAGGTATATTTATAAGACATTATCCTGAAATGCTCAAAAAAATAGATAGCAATAAATACGGAGACACAATTATTGAGCGTGTTTACAATAAAGCTAGGGATAAATTCTTCATGATAGATATATGTAGCAACAATGCAATTCGATTTCCTTTACCTTTTTCCAAAATAAGAGAAATCGAGAAAGAATTTCAAAGAATGGAAAAGGAAACCGTTGAGACCGTTCAAAACTCTTTAACTTTAGGATAGTGTAAACTAAACTGTGTAAATGTCTCATCCGCCCGTTATAAATTTTATGGCAGATATTGCGTAAGTGTCAATTGTCTGCTTATTTTGCAATTATGGACGTATTTTCCAAGGAGAAAAGGAGCGAGATCATGTCCAATATCCGCTCTAAGAATACAAGAGTTGAACTTTTAGTCTTCAGAGAGCTTCGTCGCCGGAAAATTTACTTCCAGAAGCATTACGGCAGGGTTCCGGGCAGCCCGGATATCGCGCTTCCCCGGAAAAAGAGGGCGGTATTCATAGACGGCGACTTCTGGCACGGGCATGAGATACATAAGCTTAAGGAAAGGCATCCCGAAGGAAGTTACTGGCTATCGAAAATTGAAAGGAATATGGAAAGGGACAGGGAGAACGATTTGGCGCTTAAAGGACTGGGATGGAAGGTTCTTAGGATATGGGAGCATGAAATAAAGAAAGATATCGATAAATCAGTCAGCAATATGATTATGTTCCTAAAATGAACACTTGCTTTCTACTATTCTAGAGTTTTTACGGATTCATTTCCGTTTATCAGTACCCCGCCAGTAACTCCATTTGCTACGCCCTCAATGGATTGGGCCAGCCGCATCATTTCATTCTTTGAATTGCCAATGCAGTGGTGCATTAGGTAACGTATGTCCGCAAGGATGCCCTGAATTTTTTCGTATTTACGTCCTGTTGTTTTCCAATCCGCGGTAGCTTCCCCGACGTTTAGGTAAATGTCGCTTGAGCCAAACTGGTTGTCGCTAGCATTGTAGGGCATGATAAACGCATTATAGACAGTAGCCCCGTTATTTCCGGTCTCCCCCTTAAGTTTACAATAGGCGTATTCTCCATAGGTGATTTGCTTGCTGATAGAATTGGATTGGGGCAAATCACGTGGACTTCCTGTAAAGCCGAAGCGGTAATATTTTGCATCAAGAACATATGTCTTTCCATTGTAAAGCATTATAGTGTCAGGTTCTAAGGCCGTGTTAGTCCTCTCATTGCCCACCCTAAGCGACCATCTGGTGCGGGGAAAATATTCATCCTTGCCCTGAATCCCAAATACCCTGTCTATCAGCTTTTCCCAAACATATTCAAACCGTTCGGTTCCGAAAAAAAACTGCCCGTCCTTTGTCTTTTCGTCTAAAGACTCAATCATTGAAATCATGTTTGAAAAAAGTTGCTTGTCCTGGTCGTTGTTGGTACTGGCTAATTTGTCCCTCAGCACGCTAAGGAATATGTTAATGCTAATATAAATTCACCCACTAAATTGCGTTTATTTTCACCCACCTAAAATGGTATATTACTCCCTAAAATAATTATTTATCATATGGGAGGATATACTAAAAAATGATAGGAGCGGATATGTTTAACTCAATTGTATCAATGTTAAAAATAGGTATTTATCGTCACCGAATGTATAATACTAAAAACACCGAATTAAAATTCCTGTTTTCACCGACGAAAAAGTCAGGTCGTTACTTTCTGCTAAAATAGATATTCTAAGTCATTTATTAAAGATTTAAGAACA
>JAJYHI010000098.1 GCA_021784835.1 bacterium | reverse complement strand
GTATTTATTTTAACGAATTAAGATAATAAGCGACATATTTAACCTGTTTATCGGTTAAAATTTGAGAACAGTAAGGATCCATTCTGCAACTTCGAACAGCTTTTTCCGTCTGCTTAATCGAAAGATGTTTATTTCCCCATCCGGCAAGGGTTGTTATATTATCGATCCTTTTTCTTTTAACGAAAGAATGGCAGCGGATACATCCGGATTTTAGAACAATCTTTTTGCCTTTTAATATACTAAGTTCGCGTTTTGTTTTTATTGCAGATTTATGCAAAGCGAAACTATGTTTAACGAAAATAAATGAAAATCCGGTAAGAAATAAAAAAGAAATTAATAACAATATTTTTCTAAAAGACGTAAAAGATATTAAAAACATATGTATAAAGTTTTAATGTTATATAACTTTTTTATTATAACATTCAGATGAATATTTTCAATTAAAACTTATATCGCTCATAAATCCGTCGCCGTGTAAAAACGGGTATTTTCATTTTTAAATCTGATATAATCAATATACGTTCTACGACTAAAAAGGTGTAAAAAAGTCAGATTTATTTATTTTTCGTGTTTAAACTTTAAAAAAATTCGTAAATATCAATAATGCGAATTTAAATTATGATAAAATAATAAAATGTTTTCATATGAAGCCGATTATGACGATTTTGCAGAAGTAACCGAGCCGGAGGCAAAAAGGGCTGTGGAAATTGCCGGAAAATTTATAAAAAACATCGATAAATTAAGGCAATTATTAATTAAAGACAGAGCCGGTATAAGCAATAAATAAATAGATAATAAATGAATCAAAAAAGCGGCGGCGGTATTAAAAACCGAAATATAGTCGAATATCTCTGCAACGGCGTCAGTTTTACGATGCATCCTATAAATGCGCGTTACGGGTATGACTGCAATACTGAGCATCCAACCGTGGTTTGGAATATCGAGTTCAGCGACGAAGTATATCTTTTAAACAACGAATCTTTTGGAGGGCAGACGGGCGACGAAAGGCAGAGAATTTATACGAAAAACGTAAGAGGCTCCCTCTGTTCGGAAGGTTCCGATAAATATACCTTTTATAATAAAGCGTCTATCCCCATAGAATTCGAAAAAGACGGCGTATCGTTTATACTGAAAATCAATAAAAAAGATTACGAAAAGGTCGCAATTATAGAAAAAGAAATATATAAAGAATTTGAGAGCTTGGGTCAAACTGCGGCGCATTATATTGCGGAAGGGGAAATAGAAGTTATTTTAAACAGGCTTTCCAACAGGAAATTTACGGTCTTAAATATAAACGTAAAAGACGAAGATATGCTTTTCGAGAAAGACGGCGTAGATTATTTTTTTACGGAAAACGAGCCTATCATAGACAAGGCGGTAAAAGAGATATTTATAAATCATCTTGAATTTATTAAGCCGTCGGATAAGTTTTATAAATATATATCCGAAGGTTTCAACAGAATGTCCCGCGCGGGTCTTAACTGCTTAAATATTCTTCTTGCGGCGGTTAATTACGAACTTCAGTACGATATTTTCGACGACGAAAAATATCTTGCTGATTATTTAATTTCGAGGGTTAAAAATTACGATAAAAATAACAAAGACGTATGCTGTATAAATATTCACGACAAAGAAGAAAACTTTTACGAAAAAGGGGTAAAACTGATAGATATAGCAATTCCTTTAAAGAGTTTAATCGAGGCATTCGACCTTTTAAATAAGATAAAATGCCTAACGCTTATAGATTATGCCGGATAGTTTAAATTAATCAATCTAAAAATAAAATATTTATGGTTAACGATAATTTTTATAAAAAAAGAGGGCTTCATTTCGGAGTAAATACCGATTCGTTTTTCGGCATAGGGTTCGGGCTTCTCGGCGATAACAATATAGGCCATCTGCAAGCATCGTTCGACGATTTCTTTGAACTTTTAAATTCGTACAGAATAAGAAATATCGAGATAAATACGGAAATAGAACAGTTAAATCCTGGTTCTTTGCAAAAATTCATTATTCCTTCGATAAGCGCTTTTTCTTCAAAATTGCAGTTTCCGCTTTCTGTTTCGGTCCATCTCCCGTATCTTCAGCTTAATCCGGCAAGTCCTTTAGAAGAATACAGGGAGGTATCCGTTAAAGCGGTGAACGGGGTAATAAATGTCTGCCGTGAACTGGACGTTAAAAAATTCGTTATCCATCTGACTTCGGAATTTGAAGATTCCATTATGTTTTTTCCTATCGAAGAAAATGCAAAAAAGGCCTTAATCGATATTGCCGCCAGTCAGGCAAAGAAAAGCATGTCCGATATATTAAAAGAAACTAAACTACCGCCGGAAGTTTTTGCTTTAGAAAATCTCGAAGTTTTCCCGTTCGATTATTTATATCCGATAGTCGAAGAATTCGGCATATCTGTCTGTTTCGATATGGGACACTGGGGGTTAAACGGTTTTATGCCTGAGGATTTTCTAAAAAAATACGGCATTAACCGGATAGGCGAAATGCATATACAGGATATGTCGGAAAAAAGAACCGACTTAAGAACCACCGTAAGAAACGAACACAGGCCATTGGGAACCGGTATTTTAAACCCCGCTGGATTTTTCAGTTCTCTTATCGGGAACGGGCAATTCTCCGGGCATTTGATAATAGAAAACAGGTCTAAAGAAGATTTAATAACTTCTTTAGATTATTTGAAATCAGGTAATTTTATATAATACCCTGAATGAATATCTTTAAAAATTCGAGGAATCCGTCTATTCAGCCTGTTCGCTTCTTCACCGCGCCTCTTCTGCTTTCTTCCGCCGGAATGTTTTTGGACGGTTATTCATTAACCGTAATCGCATTCGCTATAATACTTATCAATCCTTATTTCCGCCTGAATACTTTAGAGTCCGGCTTAATTATAGCGTCCGTGGTATTCGGCAGCATAATAGGAGCATTACTTATCGGATATTTCAGCGACGTTTTCGGGAGAAAATCGGTTTATATTTTAAATATGGCTGTTTTCGTTATATCGGGCATAGTATCGGCATTTTCGGTAAATTTTATAATGTTATTTTTATCACGCATTGCTTTGGGCGTTGCGGTCGGAGCCGATTATCCGGTATCGAATTCGTATATTGCGGAAACCGCGCCGGAGGCGCTCAGGGGCAAACATCTTTCTTTCGCCGGCTTGTCGTTCGGCATAGGTTCAATATTTTCTTCTTTAACGGCGGCGGCTCTTTTTCCTTTCGGACGCGAAATGTGGCGTTTTATGCTCGGCATCGGCGTAATTCCGGCATTCATAGTAATGCTTTTAAGAATCTCTATGCCCGAATCGAAAAGATGGATAAATGCAAAACGCATTAAAAAGGAATATAAAAAGAATAAATTATATATAGAAGGAATGTTTTCCAAGCCGCATATAAAAAATACCCTGCTGTATTCTTTTATCTGGTTTTTGTACGATATCGGGGCATACGGCATAGGTTTGCTTATCCCGTTAATATTTAAAAAAAGCGGATTTATTTCAAACGAAGGCAATGCGCTTATAACGTCTTTAATTCTTTTAATAGGCATAGCAAGCTCCGCGGCAGGGCTTTTAAATATCGATAGAATAGGCAGAAAGAATTTGCAGCTATTCGGCTTTGCGGGAATGGGCATTTCCCTTTTTCTTCTTCCATCTTTTTACGACACGTTAGCGGGTCTTGCCGCCGTAATTTTTATTGCCGAAATTTTTAATTCTTTAGCGTCTTTAACGGTAGGGATTTTCCCCGCCGAGCTTTCACGGACGTCTTTCAGGTCGTCTGCTTACGGATTTTCGGCAATGGCGGGCAAAATAGGGGCGGTATGCGGAGTTTTAATAATGACGTATTTCGTCAGGGAAAATAAAGATTTGGGCTATTATGCCGTAGCAGTTTTAGTATCCGCCGCCTTTTTTCTTTCTTTTTTTCTGCCGGAAACAGGAAATAAACTGCTCGACGAAATTAAATAAATGGAAGCCGTTCCGATTTTTCCTAAAAATTTTATATGCAGCCGCAATATATATTCATGCTATAATTATAAATATGCTAATAATAAGATAAAATATTTTATGATTTTTTAAGTTATTATTAAAGGGCGGCGAAATGAGGCTATCTATAGAAGAATCAAAAATGATAAGAGATTCTGCCATTAAATATTTCGGAAAAAATTCCAAGATTTATCTATTCGGTTCAAGAACCGACGATAAAAAAAAGGGGGGAGATATAGATATTTATATAGAAACCGATAAACCTTTATCTGAAATTTTTGATTTAAAAATAAATTTTATAGTGGATTTAAAAAATAAATTAGGCGATCAAAAAATAGACGTTTTAATTAAAAATTTTCGTTCAGACGAAAATATACCTATTTATGAAATAGCAAAAAAAACCGGCATAGCATTATAATACAATATTAAAACATGACATCTGACATATTAAAATTAAAACTTTCATCTATTTTAGAAGAATGCGATAAACACATATCGAGAATAACTTATGCAACCGGCAAAATGCATAATTTTATGCCCTTAAACGCCGAAAAGTATAGCTCATTAGCGGACGAAGAAATAGGATATATAGACCAGTTCATATTCAGGTTTTCAAAATTACAGGATTCTATGGGAAAGCGTTTATTTCCTTTAATTTTGACAATTACAGGAGAGGATCCCGAAGATATGTCTTTCGCTGATATTTTAAATAGATTGGAAAAATTAAAAGTAATAAATGATGCCGGTGATTGGAAAAAATTAAGAGAAATCAGAAATGAAATATCCCACGAGTATTCCTCCGAAAATAACTATTTAATAGAAGGCATCAATAAATTTTACTTAGCTACCCCTTATATAATAAGCGTTTATTCAGGCATCAAAGAGTATTTAAAAGCACATGCATAAGAGAAAAACGATGTCAGATTAATTTTCTACAAAATATGCTTTTATACTAATCCGATTTTTCTGTTCCGATTTTTCTTGACTTAATTTTTATCGGATATATAATTATAATAAATTAGAGCATTATCTTGATAAAATAGTTCTTTGAAAATTAAAGCTTAGTTCCCTTGTATGAATAAGGGAAGCGGAGAAACCAATATTTCGGGGCGAATATCTTTTTGATAGAGGAATACTCTTTATCCTTAGCCCGTCAG
>JAJYHI010000082.1 GCA_021784835.1 bacterium | reverse complement strand
CACGGAATAGTTTTCGGCAAAACGAGAAGCGGAAAAGGTTTTATGCTTAACGGATTTTTAAGCAATTTTTACATATCCGGCGACGATTACCATATAGTAGGGGTTGACATAGGCGGAACTTACAAAAAATTCTGCAAAATATTTAACGGCGATTATATAGAAATAGACCTCGACGGCTCTTACTGCATAAATCCTTTCCCTCCGAAAAAATACTTCGTCAAAGAAATAAACGGAGAAGAGGCTTTCGACCCCGATATTATGGTTTTTCTGACGGGTATAATAGGACTAATGGTAGAACCGGAAAAAAAATTATCGCCCAACGACAGAACCATAATATCGAGGGCGGTGCAGGCGGTTTACGATAATATAGACGACTATGAAGATATGCCTATAATATCCGATATAAACAACATTTTATTCGATTACGGCGAAGCCAGGGATATTCAAGATAAACAAAGGGCTATGGAAATGGGGAAAAATCTGTTTCAGTGGACGGATATTTCTTCGCCGTACGGAATGCTCATAAACAGAAAAAACGGAATAAATATAGATAATAAAATAGTAATATTCGACCTGCAAAAGTTAAAAGGCCATGAAGACCTGCAAAAAGTAGTATTTGCTATTATAAAAAATATATCTTTTAAAAAAATGTACGACAAATCGGCAAAAGTTTTTTTCTTTTACGATGAATGCTGGGAATTTATGGGAGACCCTAAACTTGCGGAGCTGATAATGCATCTATACAAAACATCCGCAAAATGGGGTTCTATGGTATGGAGTATTACGCAGGAGCCTGGCGATTTGTTAAAGGCCGGCGCCGTAGGTAAAAGCATAATAGAAAATTCGTCGGTTAAAATATTTTGTCAGCTTGACGGAGGAGTTTCGGAAAACGACTTAAAAATATGCGGACTAAACGAAAAAGAGATAAACACCGTAAAAAATCTTAAGGTAGTCAAAGGACATTATTCGGAATATCTTTTAAAATTCGGAAAAGATTCGTCGGTTATAAGAAATTCCCCCGACCCTTTTGAATACTGGCTTTGTTGTAAATCGTCCGAAGACGAAGAATTAGAAAGACGGATAGAACGGCTTTATCCGGATAAAACCTTAAAAGAACGGCTTTATATTCTTGCGGAAAAATATCCGAACGGACCGTATGGGATAAACGGAATAAACGTATAAACAATATATGCCGGATAAATAAGCTATTATACGGCATTATTCAGGAATATAGCGTATGCAGCCATTGCGGCAGTTCAAAAATTTAAGGAGGATGAAATGAAGAAATTGATTGAAAATAAACCGCTGATAGCTTCGGTTATAGCTATTTTTACAGTTTCGACATATTTAACCGGCGTTTCGTACGGTTTGCCCCTGCCTATTCCGGATATAACCGCTATATCTGGACAGATCCAGTCGGTAGAAACTGCCGCAAACGGAGCGTTTTCGGCGCTGCAGGGATTGGCCGGAACTCTCGGCTATGCTCCTGGGGCTGGTGGAGGACCTCTTTTTAATCCCGGACCCGGACTTTCGGAAGCAATGGCTACCGTGGACAAACTGACGGCAGATGTTTCTAATATGCAGGAGGAGTATCAAAACATATTAATAAATTTCGATAAAATAAGCCATTTAGCGAATTCGGTTGAAGATGCCGTAGGCAATATAAATAATTTGAATAATCAAATTAACTCGGCTTTTAATCAGATTCCGCAAGATTTAACGGCAAGCGACGTTCAAACCGGTTCATTGCAAAATGCGGCATCAGGCATTAATTCGGACATTAATTACGAATCTTCCGAATACGGAAATATTGCTTCGGCGGTTTCAGATGAAAACGCTTATAATCCGTCGGTTTTTGTTTCGGGAGGTTCTGCAGGCGGGCAGTCGGGTTCTTTAAATAAATCTGATCTCGAAAACGGTTCCGCTTTATTTTCTCAGGGGGCAATTTTTAATTCGGCGGAAAATTCCGGAGATCCTTCAGAAAATATAAACTGTTCGTCGCTTGATGTCGGCTATACTTTTGATTCAAGCGGAAATCCCGTAGGAGGATGCACCGATTTAGCCGGCGGATTTATAAGCGATACCGCATCTTCAGGGCTTTATAATGCGGGATTATCCGCGGCAAGAGCTCACAAGGCGGAGTTGGAAGGCTCAGAATTTATGAACGAAATTTCCGGAGAGGCATTAAAAAACAGCTCAAATTATTATGCATATCAAAGTTCTATTTTAACTATTATGGCTGAAGAAAACGCATCGAGTTTAAAGAATTTAGGATATATGGAAAGTCAGCTTAAGCAGATAGAATTAGACAAATCGGCGGAAGAAATTAAAAAAGAACATATCGGTTCGGTTATTATGCCGCAAACAAATCCGACCCCCGGTTTAAATTATTATACTAAAACTACTATGTAAATTTTATATTCAACTTATTACCTATCAACCGATTCTTAGTAATTAAGAAAAAATTTAAACAAATATTTTTAAAAAATGTTTAAAAAAATGGAACTAAAAAATATGAAAATGAAAATATATACAGGTTTAAAGCATAATTTGCGCTATAATTTTTTTATAACCCTTGTTGCATTTTTGTCGGCAATTTTATCTATATTTTTAATTTTTTGGTCTGTTTCCTCTATTTTTAACGCAAAAAAATGTTATGCGTCCAACCCTCCCGCCTCAGCCGCTTCTTCTAAAAAGGGAGGGGCAAAATCAAACGATACGGCGGTGAGTCAATCCGCCCTTTCTATTTCAAAACTTAAAAACGGCGAAGATTTAAGCATGCTTTCTATCGATTCTATTCCTTCGGCATTAAATAACGACTCCGAACTGAGTACTTTCGTTACATATATTTTCTATTTTTTATTTGCGCTTGGAATAGTCCTTTCTTTTTTTGAAGGATACCGCGCAGAATTAACGGGAGCCGTTTTTAATTATTACGGATTATTTTTAAGGACGGCTTTGATAGCTATAGGCTTTCTTTCATGGAAGCAGACCGGGCAGTCTAATTTTGCCCAGCTTATATTGACTTTAGCCGATAAAATTCAGCTTTATCTGATAAAGCAAAACATATTGGGGATAGGTCAGTCTGTTTCGCAGATAGTGTCTTCTATTTCGGGCAGTCTTCATTCCGTTTCGATACCTACCGTTTCTTCTAACGGCACCGCATCCGTAAAAAGCGGCTGGAATTTAAATCCCGTTTCCTGGCTTGCCGGCGCTATGCATGCGATAACGGGAGCGGTTCTTATGGGCATAATTTGGTTTTTGTTTAATATAATTTATCTTGCGATACAGCTTTTTATGGCGTTAATTCAGCTTGTATTTTTAGGGCTTTTATTTTCGATGTGTCCTATAATACTCGGTTTTGAAACTATACCTTATATGAGAGGAATATTCGGTAAATGGTTTAAAATGTTTGTAGAAATATCGTTCTGGGGGGTTATGGTCGCTCTCGAACAGCTTATTTTTTTTACTATATTAAGCAAAATGGAATCTGCAAATATGCCTTCTACGGGAAGCGGAATAGGCAATATTATAGGATTGTTTACTTTTGCGGAAGTTATAACAGTTTTTATCGTAATGATAGCAATAAACGTTTCGGTTCCTTTTTTAGTAGCAAAATTATTTGAAGGTATAAGCGGCGAAGCGCATGAAAAAATTAAAAACGTAAAATCAAAAGTCGTTTCTGCAGGAATTGCCGCCGTTTCATAATAGTATTAAAAAAGTTATAAAAAATAAATAGTAAAAACTATAAAGATAAAAAATTAGGGTAAATACTATATGTCTAATCTGTTTAATTATAAAAACGATTATAAAAAAAGAAACGGCAGATTGTTTTACGAAATATGGGGCGATTTGGAAGCCCAGAATACGACCCTAAAAATAATAATAGTCTTAATGTCTTTAATTACTTCGACGTCTTTATTGACTGCTTTTTATACTTATAAAGCAAACAGGATTCCGGTAGTAATAAGGGTTAATTCGGCTGGAAACGCAAAGGTATTGAGAAATCTGCCCTTTAATAATAAAACGGGAATGGGCGAAATAGTATATTTTTCAAAAAGTTTCGTAAGGGAATTTACCGGATTTAATTCGATAATGATAAAAACGGAACTTTCCCGCGCATTAAATAAAATGTCGGAAACATACGGCAAAAAAACGCTCAGGGCTATAATAAGAAGCAGGTTTATTCAAAAAATGGAAAAAGCCGATATTACTTCAAAAATAAAATTTAAAAAAATAAAGTTAATTAAGCAGACCGTCAATCACGACGAATTAAAACTTTACGTCATACGAACCGTAATATCTAATACCGATACTTCCGCGAAGAATGCGGCGGCCTACGAAGACAAATTGATTCTTAAAAGAGTCAAAAGAAGCGTTCAGTATCCTTTCGGTTTGGAAATAGTCTATTTCAGCAGTTTAAAACTTGGAGGAGCTTAAAGGATGTTTAAAAATTTGAACGATTCTAACGTAATCAAAGAAGAAGAATTAGAGAACGGCGACAGTTATAACAATAACGATAACGATAACGATAATTACGTTAATTTTAACGAAACTAAAAGAAAAAGTAAAAGCGGAAGCGGAAATGAAAGCGAAGACAAAAATGAAACGGTCGACGCTATATATGACGACGGAGCCGACGACGGCAAAGATATTTATAATTCAAACCCTGCGGTCCCAAAAAAATTATCGGGAAAAGATTTTTTACGCTATTTTAAATTGCCGCTGATAATTTTAGTTATATTAATTGCCGTCTTGCTTTTTATAAAATATATATTAAGCGGAAAACCGGAAAAAGTCGTGAAAAAAGTCGTGAAGAACAATACCGTTATAAACGATAAAAAAATGTTTTCTCCTGCGGTTTTTAATGAAAGCGGTAAAAATAATTCCGTAGAAAAAAATCGTTTAAGTTCCAAGTCGAACGAGATAGGAAGAAAAAAATTTAACGTTAAATTTAAAAAAGAAGCGGATAATTTGAACCGCAGGATAAAATTTAATTCGGACGGAGGTAACGGTAACGGATACGGCGGACGCTACTCGAACTCTCGAAGCGGTTCGGCGGCTCAGATAACTAAAAAAACCGTAGTTTTTATAAAAGCAAGCTACGGAAAATATATTTTAGATAAAGAAAGAGGTTTAAAAATCGTCAAAGGCCCGCGAAAAAACGCCGGTTTTCCGCAGAAAACAGCTTATTCGGAAATAGCCGTCCCGCAAGGCGCAGTAATAAACGCCTACACGAAATATAAAATTTTTTCGTATAATACGTCCGTTCCCGTAATAGCCGTATCGGTTTCAGGTTATTACCGCGGCGGCAAACGTGTTTTCGAAAAAGGAGCCGAATTTTTTGGAACGGTAAGCGTAAAACATTCTTTAAACAGACTGAACATAAATTTTAATAAGATTATAGAGCGTTCCGGAAAATCTTTAACCATAGACGCAATAGCGATGATGCCCGACGGTTCAGGCGGCGTAAAAGGCGACGTCCATAATCATTATACCGGAAATATATTAACTTCTATAGCGCAGGGCATAGTCGGCGCGGCGTCTATTTTCGTAGGAGGCGGGTCGAGCGTTAACTCCTCTAATCCATATACTTTTCAGGATCAGGTTCGGCAAAACGTAGCGCAGAACGAACTTAACGACGCCGAAAACGGACTTAACGGTTATGCGCAGTCCAATCAAAACATTAGTATTACTTTGCCGGCGGGTACTCCTATTAAGATAATTTTTTTAAGACCTTTATATATGAACGGGATTTAACGGCTTGAACGCAAAATAAAATTATGAACGATAATAATACATATACGATAGCAGATAAAATCAACGCTATAAAAGACGGTTTAAACGTAAATTTTCTGGAAAGAAAAAATGCCGTAGATATGATAGTTTTATCCGTTATTTCAGGAAAACATTCAATTTTAATAGGCGGCCCCGGACTCGCAAAAACGGCTGTTTTAAAAGCGCTTGCCTGCAGGATAAAAGGTTTAAAATTTTTTGATTTTCAAATGACGCCTGCAACTAAAATAGAGGAACTTCTTTCTTGCGGAGGAACAGGCGATAGCCGCAGCCGGAATAAAAATAAAATCGGCATCGACAATTGCGATATTGCTTTGATAGACGAATTTTTTAAAGGTCATCATTCCACGTTAAACTCATTGTTATCGATAATGAATGAAAGAATATTTTATAACGGAAACTCCGAACCAGTGAAAATTCCGCTAATAAGTCTTTTTGCGTCGTCTAACGAAAGGCCGGACAAGTCTTCCGATTCAAATCTTTTGCCTCTTTACGACAGATTTTTATTCAGAATGGAAATTCTGCCCGTCAGAAGCGAAGAAAATTTTAAAAAATTACTTGGAATTAAAGACGGAGATATTGAAAAATGTGAAATTTATAAATACGGAAAAGAAGATTTTTTGTGCAGGGAAGATATAAATATCCTAAATAAAACGGCGGAAAACATAGAAATTAGCGACGAAATTTTAAATAAAATGTATTTAATCAGGGAAGAATTAAAAAATAAGCAGGTGATAGTTTCCGACAGAAGATGGCGCGAAACGGTTAAAATTTTAAAAACGACCGCGGTTTTAAACAAAAGGTCTTATGTTGCGGCTGAAGACTTAAAAATGCTCGAACCTTCTTTATGGACATATTATTCCGATATAAGGGCGGTAAAAAACGTCGTAGGGAGAGTTTTAAAATGAAAAACGGCGAAAAAAACGGCGCTTTTATCGTTAAATTATCGGTTTCGGGCGGAATTTTCGCAATAGAATTAGTTTATCTGTTTCTTGTATCAGGATTTTTCTTCGATGAAAAAATATCTAACTATTTTGCTTATTTTAAAGGAGTAAAGCTTGCGTTTATTTTTATTCCTTTAACTACATGGTTTGCGTCTTCATACACTTTGACTAATATAATTTTCAATAAATATTTATATTTAAAACCCGACGACGATAAAAAAATTAAAAATAAACTAACGGGCAAAAAATCAAAAAATACCGGCGCTATGATATGGCCGGAAAGCCCGGAGCTTCAGTTGGTAGTCGGAGAAATTCACGAAAAAAACGGAGACAGAAAAGAAAAACCGGATTGGCTTACAATAGACGCAAAGGGTCTATATACAGGAATATTAGTATTTGGCTCTACGGGCACCGGAAAAACAACCGCATGCGCATACCCTTTTTTAGACCAGTTGGCTAAATATAAAAACAAGTCGCCGGAAGAAAAGATAGGCGGGCTTATACTAGACGTTAAAGGCGATTTTTGGAAAGAGGCGGTTTCCATACTAAAACGAAATGGAAGAGCAGAAGATATAGTTATAATCGAACCCGGGTCCGGTTACTACTTTAATCCCATACATTATCCGCATCTAGATGCCAAAATTATTGCAGAAAGATTATATTCAGTTTTAGAAAATATGAATTCAAACGACGGAAGACAGGACAGTTTCTGGAAAGATAAATCCATAAATCTTTTGGCGAATTCCATAGATATAATACGGCTTTGCATGGATTACGCTACCTTAAGCGATATTTACGAAATATTGTCCGACGAAAATAAACTTAGCAACATTATAGATTATGCAAAAAATTTAATAAAAATAAAATCGAATAAAACCGAAACTTACGCAAACGAACTTAAATTAGCGGTATCTTATTTTTCGGGAGCGGATTACGCAGGTCTCGACGAAAGGACAAAAGCCATTATTAAGAGCGAATCTTTAAGGGTATGCAGCGATTTTATAAAGCCTGTTTTTAAAGATACTTTCTGCGCTCCTCAGGAAAAGCTAAATTTTCCGGGCTTTCATGAAGTCGTTAATTCCGGAAAAATAGTTATATTAAACATGCCGGAATCAAAATACGGTTTAACCGGAAAAATTATAGGCATAATGATGAAACTAGATTACTTCAGGACGGTTCTAAACAGGGTTTACAAATCGGTCATAGACGATAAAGTAAATACTAAAAGACCGGTCTTGTTTATATGCGACGAATATCAGAATTATGTGACTTCCGGCGATATAGAATCGGACGCTGAATTTTTCGCAAGATGCAGACAGTCTAAAGCGATTAATATAGTTTTAACCCAGAGTTACAGTTCTTTAAAGTTGAAACTCGGCTCCGAAGAAAAATTAAATTCTTTAATAGGAAATATAAGATCGACTATTTGGCTTGCGTTAAGCGACGATTATTCGAGAGAAAAAGCTTCTAAAATATGCGATAAGGAGTATAAGCTTAAAATTACGGAAAATATAACCGAGCAGGACGACAGGGCGGTATTTAATCCTTATATAGGAAAACTGCTGTCCGACGACAATACTATTTCTCAGGGAACCACAAAGACTTACGAAAAAATGCCGTCTTTCGATACCGACGGTTTTGCAAATTTAAAATTAAATCAGGCCGTTTACAGAGTTTATTCCGGCGGCGAAGTAAAAGGACCCGGCGTAGTATATCTTCATCCTATATACAGGCCTAAAACTAAGAGCTATTTCGATTAGTTTTGTTATTATTAAAATTTGAAATAATAAGGTTGGAGGTTAGATAATATATTATGGGCAATTACGGTTACGGCGGAAACGGAAGAGGAGGGCAGGGAGGCGATCTGGATATTATTGAGATAGCTTTTTTAGTATTTAGCGGATTATTCGCTCTTTTCTATTTTACGAATTTAAATTTTAAGTATTATATAAATTCGTTTTATGCATTTATAGCCTATTCTTTTAAAGTTTATCCTGCAGACGTAATTTTATACGTTTTAAACCTGTTTTTATTTTTAGCGGGACTTCACGGTTTATACGTTAGAATTTTTGAAATAAGGGTCAGCGGTTCTAAACTAAAAATGTTTAATAAATTAGAAAAATATAACGGCGGCAATAACGAAGAAAACGGCATGAAACCATAAAAAGGAGGAAATATTTTGAAATTAAATTCAAACCAAAATTTGAAAGAAAATTATAAATATAAATTAAAGTTTACATTTAAATATAATACTATAACTTATTGTATTAACGGCATTAAATTATATAAAATATTGCCTTTTTTCTTAATTTTATTTCTGTCATATTATATAAATTTTACTGCCAAGCCTTCATTCGCCGTAAGTTATTCGCCTTTAAAAAAATATACGATGAGGAAAAAACTTTGGGTGCATAAACTGCGAATAAAATCCGGCATAATATATAAATTAAACACGTCGCCGGGATATGTTTCCGTTATAACTCTTCCCGTTATACCTTTGGACGTTGCGCTGGGCAATACCGGAGCTTTTTCGGAACAGATAGTAGGCAGGCAGATATTTATAAAACCAATTACATACGATTATAAAGAAACCGGCAACCTTGAGATATACACTAAATACGGGTTAATAAACGTACTTTTAAGAATAAGCAACGCTAAATCGGTCACCTATAATTTAAACATTGCAAATACTATAAAAAACGTTTTCGTCAAAAATTACGTTAAAAACAAAATTGACGCTTTAAAAACGACTTTGTCCAAAAAATATAAAACTCGTGAATTATCTTTAAGCAAAAAAGCCGAAGAATTAAAAAAAGAAAAAAGAAGCGTTATGAATCTTATCCTTATGATTAACAGAAAAATAATCAACAAGTCGTTTACCGAAGACGGTGTTACGCTGACTGCGCTTGCCGTAAGCAGGATAAAAAATTTTTATTACCTGCAGTATCAGCTGACTAATAATTCAAACAGAAAATTTTTCGTAAGAAACGTCTATCTGTATAAAGAATACGGCGGCAATTTTTTCAACGGATACACGCCCGATAAATTAGAAGAAATTCCGGTTATAAATAAAACGCCTCATAATAAATACTATATGCCTTATAAAATAATAAAAAACGTAATAATTTTTAAAAAAGGCGGCAAAAGCGGCTCGAACGGCGGCGGTTATTCGGCGCAATCGTCGGGATATACGAATATGAGGCTTTCTTTTCATATTTTATACGGTAAGAGATTAATAAAATTAAAAATTAACGGCATTAATCCATAATCTTTATTAAATCTCTATTTTAATTTATATTTCGATAGCTAAAATAATAAATAAAAATCTTAAATAAAAAAATGAAAATCAATAATAAGTATATAGGTATAAAAATAATAAAAAAAATTATTAAATATAATAACATAAAGATATATATTTTATGTTTTACATTAATTTTATCGATGCAATTTTTTCTTTCGGGTTGCGCTTCAAATTCTTTATTTAGAAATAGTTCTGCATCGACTTATAATAATTATAATAATAAAGAAAGCGGCAGTAACGGAAGCGGCGCTTTTTTAGAAAAAAATGAAAACCTTAAAAAAGCGCTGGAAAATAGCGTATTATACTATTCTTTAAAATTAAACAAAGTTTCGGGAAGAAAAATTAAGAATTTAGAACGTTCGGAAAAATACGGGCATAAGGGCAAAATTAAGCAAACAGGCTTAAACAATGGTTATATTGTGCCTTCCTTTATGAAGGAAGAACACGGCATTACCGATAAAATTAAAAAAAATACAAAAAATTACGCTTATAATGCTACTGCTACCGTTAAAATAAGAAAGGTCAAATCGGCTAAAGACGTGAATAAAAATGTAAATACGGCTGCGGCTGCCAATGCGTCAAAACAAAAAGAAAAAGAAATAACCCCGATATTTATTAAATTAAGTAAAACCGCTAAGGCCGACGACGGTAAAATAGTTTTAAACATAAACGGCATTCAAGCTGCGGGCAATTTAGAAATTATTTCGTTTTCGCTGTCTAATTTTTACAAATTGCCTTTAAGATATAAGCCTTTGCTGTTTGAAAAATCGGGTAAAAACAAACACATAGAAATACCTTTTAAATCAAATATTAAAAAACAAGGCGGTAAAAATTACTTTATTTTATCCGGCTTTAGCAAAATCAAAGGAAAACTTATCTGCATTTTAAAAGATAAAAAAAGCATTGAGAAACCGGCTTTGCATAAAACGGTTTTGTTTATCGAAGCGTTATATAAAAACAATTACGGCGGAGTAAGATTTATAAAACTGCCCGTTAGATTATGAATAATTTGGCTAAAATAATTTTAATTTTCAGACTTTGGTATCTATCGATAATGTTATCAATTTTTTTATTAAATACAAGATTAATTAAAAAGTTTTCGGCTCCGTTTTTTATTTTCTCCGTTTTGCTGCTTTGCATCTTTTTAGCAAATTTTATAATATGTTTAAGTCCTGTATATGCCGCCGGTTTAAATCAAAAAAGATTGGCCGAAACCATAGTCTACGCTTCAAAAAAATACGGCATACCGCTTCCTTTTTTTATTGCGGTTATGAAAGCCGAAAGCGGCTTTAACGTTATGGCTTTAAGTCCTAAAGGCGCGGTCGGGCTTATGCAGGTTATGCCCAAGACAGGCGAAGAAATGGATATTAACGTCGAAAATCCTGAATTAAACATTATTGCCGGCGCAAAGTATCTTCATTACTGCCTTAAACGTTTCGGCTTTAAACCTATTACTGCTTTAGCCTGTTATAACGCAGGTCCAGATTCTGTCCGCACGGTATATATCAAAAACCGCCGCAAATTTATAATTCCGCCGTACCGGCAGACTGAGATTTATATTATGCGGGTTTATAGGTATTATATTTATTACAGAAAAATATTGAGGTAATTATAAACAAAACCGCCAAAAAATGATATAATAGCTTAAGTTAATCATCTTTGACGATAATAAAAATTTTTACCGGATAATGCAATATTATTATTGTAACTTATGCGAATTTAAGAGAGATAAAGCATAGCATATCATAGTATATATCCAGCGTATAATAAATTTTATCTGAATAGAAACAAGGAATCATAAAATGACCGATAATGTTAATACCTTATTAAATGAAAATAATATTACCGCGCCGGAAAAAAGGTTTCTAAATTTGTCGGAGACAAGCAATTTTGCTTCTGCATATTTAAATAAGCCGGTTTCCGTTTCTAATATTTCATATCTATTGCAATACGGCAGAATTAAAAAATATGGCGATAAAAGAAATATATTGGTAGATGTTTTAGAATTAATAAAATATTATGATTCTTTAAATAATTTTGAATATAAACTTACAACCAAAAATCCTTTAAATTTACAAAATATAACTAAAGATGAATATATTATTAACAGATCAGAAATCAACGAGAATATTGTTAAGAACATCGATAATAAAAATAGATTAGGCAATTCCGACGGTCAGCGTTTGAATGACTTTGCGAATCCGCTATTGTCTTTTTCTCGTTATACAGAATCCGAAAGAACTAAGCATGTTCATAGGATACATCCTTATAAAGGAAAGTTTATACCTCAATTAGTTGAATATTTTCTTGATATCCATATCGACGAATTTAAAAAAGAAGCGTATTTTAAAAAAGGAGATATAGTTCTTGACCCGTTTTGCGGAAGCGGAACTACTTTGGTTCAATCTAACGAATTAAATCTGCATGCCGTTGGAATCGAGATTTCGCCCTTTAATGCTTTAATAAGTAATATAAAGATCGGAACGCATCCTTTGTCTGAAATCAGAAAATATATTTCAGATATAACATATAAATTTACGGATTTTCGAAAGAAGAAAAATAACGATTTTTTTATCGAAAATTTAAATCGTTCTTTATCAAAATTTAATAATAAATATTTCCCTTCACCGGAATATAAAATAAAAGTAAGAGAGGGAGGTATAAACGAAAAGGAATACGGCGGGCAAAAAGAGAAAGAGTTTTTAGTAGAATACGAAAGATTGGTAAAAGAGTATAAAGTCGAGATAATTAACAAGTACGACTATAGCAGTTTTAACGGAAAATGGTTTTTGCGGCCGGTAAAAGAAGAAATAGATTTTATTTTCGGCGAGATTCAAAAGATAGAAAACTCGGACGTAAAAAAAGTATTAGCGGCCATATTAAGCAGAACTATGCGCTCTTGCAGGGCTACGACGCATGCCGACTTAGCAACGTTAAAGGAGCCGATAGTATGTCCTTATTACTGCAAAAAACACGGTAAAATATGCAAACCTTTATTGACTATAAAAGACTGGTGGAAAACTTATTCCGAAGATACGATACAAAGGCTTGAAGAGTTTCAAAAATTAAAAACGAATACTTTTCAATTATGTTTGTGCGGTGACAGTAGAAATTTGGATATATATGCCGAAGTAAATAAAAAAAATGTTCTTTTTTATGAAATATTAAAAAATCAAAAAATAAGAGGAATCTTTTCAAGTCCGCCTTACGTAGGATTAATAGATTATCATGAACAACATGCTTACGCTTACGAACTGTTCGGCTTTCAAAAAAAAGACGAAATGGAAATAGGCTCGCTTTCTAAAGGTTCTGGTAAAAAAGCCAGAGAAGCTTATATTAAAGATATTTCCGATGTTTTAATTAATTCGGCAAAATACTTGCAGGAAGACTACGATATTTTCTTAGTGGCAAACGATAAATATAACATATACCCTGAAATAGTAAAGTTATCCGGAATGAAAATAGTCAATAGGTTTAACCGTCCGGTACTCAACAGGGTAGAAAAAGATAGGAGTAATATTTATTCAGAAACGATATTTCATATAAAGCAAAATAAGTAAGGATTTTAAATAAGCAAAGCTTTTAACCTCGGGAGGACTTTAAATAGATTGGAATCTAATGATAGAATCGCTTTAATAAAAAATATTATAAAAGAAAGTTTAAAAAAGAAGTTTAAAACGTATAAGCCGGAAACTAAACAAATGCCGTTTCATTATTTATTGCTTGGCAAAGACAGAATGGCATTATTTTCTTTTATTCATTCTTTAAATACGACTTTCGGAATATCTATTTATGAACCGGTCGCCAAAACCCTTGCTAATCTTAATCCAAATTTTAGATTTGCCGAAAAACAATATACGGTTGGAGACTTTATAAGCGAAAAAGCCCAAAATGAAATTCAATCTATAATCAACGGTCTTGCTTCGGAAATAGAAAGCGTTCCGAATAAAGCACGAGAAATAGAAAGAATAAGAGCGGTTTGCAAAGACGGGAAAATGAATAAATTAAAGACGGTTAAAGTAGATTTATTTATTAATGATAAAGAAGGTAAAATACATTTATTCGATTTAAAAACAGTCAAACCGAACATAAGCAGTTTTAAAGATTTTAAACGTACTTTGCTTGAATGGGCAGCAATTTATCTTGCTGAAAATCCAGACGCCGATATAAACTCGTATATAGCAATACCATATAATCCATACGAACCCAAACCTTACGAAAGATGGACGCTAAAGGGTATGTTGGATTTAGATTGCGAACTAAAGGTAGGGAAAGAATTTTGGGATTTTCTTGGCGGCGACGGTACTTACGAAGAACTGCTTAATTGTTTTGAAATTGCCGGAATCGAATTAAGGCCTGAGATAGACGAATATTTTGCGAGATTTAAATAAAATTTTGCTTAAATTACTATAAGCGACATTTTTTATTATTTGCGACGTAATATTTTATTGATTTGACAAATTATACTTAATTTTATTAAAATTAAGTAAATTCATTAAAAATTTAAAAAACAAGGAGCATCATAAAATGACTGCAGATAAAATTATTAAAAACGGTATATTTATTTTTAAGACCTCATTTTTATTTATTTTAGTGTTACCGGCAATTTTATTTCTTAATTTTAATCCGGCGTCGGTCAGAAAGTCGTTTGCCGACGGAAACGGCAATACGGACTGTAATGGAGTATATGCTACAAATCCTATAATTTATGCGCTTTATTTAAAGGCGAAAGGACAGGCTATAAGTAAAAACGACGTGGTTACCTATATAAAAATAGTTAATCCGGCAAAATATAAGCATGACAGGAATAACGTGTTTTTATGGAATAAGCTATATTCTGAAGATAAGACAAGGCTGAATAAACTTATGAGCTACGTCGATTCAGTAAAATATTTTAAAAATTACGTAAAAGCGTCGCTTAGCGGCTATATAATGAATAAAGGCGGTTTCTATTTAACGTACCGCAATAAAAAGAAAGTTGTAATGAACGGCATGAGAACGGACAGAAATATCGATTTCGTAAAGATAGAACACGGAAATATATATCATTTTTCAAAGCGTTTAACGATAGTTTTTAAAAATGCGGGAAAGTTTAATTTTTTAAGTATTCCGGCAAAAAGAGCGGAAAAGTTTATCAATAAAAGAACCGGAACATTCGGTCATATTAAAAAATCCGTTTTTCTATCCTATAATTTTATTCCTTTAACGGCAAAACACGACGTTTTAACGGTAAAAGTTTTTTGCGTTAAGGTTTACAACAATAAAAGCAAAAGTTTTTTGGTTGGAATTATAAAGTAATAATGGTATAATTTATAATATATAGATAGTTTATATGTTTTAATTGTGGTATGCAATAAAATCAGGGGTGCCGTATTATTGTAACTATGGCTGAGAGCGTAGCCGTTAAAGCACGCAACCCTTTGAACCTGATACGGATAATGCCGTCGTAGGGAAGATAGACTTTCTGCTTACTTTTTCTTTTCTGCAGTTTTTCTTTCCAAAAGCTTTATCTTCAGGCATAATACATTAGCTTTAAGCAATAAATTGAAGATATATTACAATGCTTAATTTGTCGAATAATAAAAATAGTAAAACACATAAAATCGAACCGGATTATATTTTGCAAAAAGCTTTATCGGGCGAAAGACTTGATGATAATGATTTGCTTGCGCTGCTTGAAGAACAGGAAGAGAAGGCTGTTGAGGAAATTATTTTTGCGGCCGATACGCTAAATAAAAAAATTAATTCGGATAAAGTTTCGTACGTCGTTAACAGAAATATTAATTTTACGAATATTTGTAGTTTAAATTGCAAATTTTGCGGATATAAAAGAACAAAAAATTCTAAAGACGCTTTTTTATTAGATTACGATAAGATAATCGAGAAAATTTCGGAGGGCGTAAAAAGCATCAGTATTAACGAAATATGCGTAACAGGCGGAATAAATCCGGAATTGAAATTAAATCCGGATTATTATTTTGATTTAATTAAAACGGTAAGAAATAATTTTCCGAAACTTCATATACATGCTTTTTCGCCTCAGGAAATTTACGAACTTTCCGAAACAACGGGTATGACGTATGCGCGGGTTATCGAAAAATTAGTTGATTGCGGCGTTAATTCCATGCCCGGAACTGCCGCTGAAATTTTAGCCGAAGAAACAAGAAAAAAGATATGCCCGCAAAAGATAAATACGGCAGAGTGGGTGAAAATAATAAAAACGGCGCATTTACTCGGCGTTAAAACGTCTGCTACGGTGCTTTTCGGACATATAGAATCAAGCGGAGATTTGGCTTATCATTTAAGTATTATAAGACGTTTGCAGGATGAAACCGGCGGATTTACGGAATTTATAGCTCTGCCGTTTATTTCTCCCAAAACGTCTTTAGGAAAGTCGATAAACGGAAAGAAAATAATCGGCGAAAAAAGAGTGTTTAAATTTTATGCAATTTTAAGGCTTTTCTTGGACAATTTTAAAAATATTCAGACAAGCTGGCCTAAAATAGGCGTGTCCGCGGCTTTAAAATCTCTTGATTGCGGCATTAACGATTTCGGCGGGACTTTAATGGAAGAAAACATAACTAAAAGCGCCGGAGGTAAATTCGGTGAATTTTTAGAGGAAAAAGAAATAATAAATTTAATAAAACATGCCGGCAAAACTCCGGTCAGAAGGGATACCGTATATAATTATATATACGAAAAAAATATATAATAAAATTTTATGAAAATAGAATTAAACGGAAACGAATATATAGTCGAACAAAACGGTATTACGATTCAAAAACTAATCGACGAACTCAAACTTAATATAAAAAGCACTGCCGTTGCAGTAAATAAAACCATAATTTCCAAAAATTGTTACGCAGAGTTCACGTTAAAAGAGAACGATAAAATAGACATGGTAACTATAGCTCCAGGAGGATAAAAAAAGGTGTCAGATTTATTTATTTTAATTTAAATAAAAGAGGAGGTTATATAAAATGATGAAAAAAAAAGACGATATTTTAAAAATAGGAAAATACGAATTTGACTCGAGACTGCTTATCGGAACAGGAAAATATCCCGACTTTCAAACAATGAAAGAGGCGGCGGATATTTCCGGAGCAGAAATAATAACCGTCGCCGTAAGAAGAATCGACTTTAACGCCAAAGAAAATTTATTGTCTTATATTGACCTTGATAAGTATATTCTTTTACCGAATACCGCAGGATGCTACACGGCAGAAGACGCGGTAAACACTTTGTTGCTTGCGAGAGAATTAGACGTTTTTAGAACAGACCTCGTAAAATTGGAAGTGATAGGCGATCAAAAAACCCTTTATCCCGACAATGAAGAACTGTTAAAGGCGGCAAAAATTTTAGTTAAAGAAGGATTTACGGTTATGCCTTATATGATGGACGATCCTGTCCTTGCAAAAAAACTTGAAGACATTGGATGTCCTGTAGTTATGCCGCTTGCTTCTCCTATAGGTTCAGGTTTAGGCATAAAAAATCCGTATAACATAAAAATAATTAAAGAAACGGTCTCTGTTCCCGTAATAGTCGATGCTGGAGTAGGAACGGCATCCGATGCTTGCAAAACCATGGAGCTCGGCGTTGACGGAATTCTCATTAACACGGCGATAGCCGGAGCTGCAGATCCCGTTAATATGGCAGACGCTATGAAAAAAGCTGTAGAAGCAGGCAGACAGGCGTACCTATCGGGACGAATCCCCATGAAACTTTATGCTCAGGCTTCAACCCAAATGGAGGGAATAGTATTTTGACAAAAGAAAAAAAAATAAACAAGACTTCCAAGTATTCCGCGATTCCTAAATCTGCTAATAATAATCCGCAAAAATCAAAGCCTGTAAAGTCTGTAAAATCTGTAAAGTCTGTAAAATCGGCGTTGCCTGCGTCAGACACGGGAAGCGGCACAGGAAGCGCAATAATAAGATTAAATAAATTTATAGCTATGCATACCGGCGTTTCAAGGAGAAATGCAGACGAAATTATAGAAGAGGGCAGAGTCGTAATAAATGGAAAAAAAATAAATAAACTTGCAGTTTCGGTTAAACCCGGCGACGAGGTCTCCGTCGACGGTAAAAAAATTAAATTCAAAGAAGAACCTAAAATTTATATCATGCTTAACAAACCCCAAGGATATATTACCGCGGTAAAATCCGAAGAAGGTTTTAAGACAGTCATGGAATTGGTGAAAAAAGAAACCTTGAAATACAAGCATATATTTCCTGCGGGCAGACTCGATTTTATGAGCGAGGGTATGCTGATACTTACCAACGACGGTGATTTTTCTTATAAATTGACGCATCCAAAATTCGACGTATTAAAAACCTATATAGTAGAAGTTAAAGGAGATCTGACGTCAGACCTTTTTAACAGGATAAAAAAAGGCGTAAGACTCGAAGAAACAGGTCTTTTAAAACCTGACGACGTAAGAATAGTCAGAAAAAATCCCAATAAGTTTATACTGTCGGTCGATTTAACCCACGGAAAAAACCGTGAAATAAGACGCCTTATGGAGTTTTTTAATCTTAAGATTTTAATGCTTAAAAGAGTAAGAATAGGCGGACTATATATAGGCGACCTGCCTTCCGGCGAATACCGCATATTGAACAAAAAAACAGCGGAATTGGCTATTTCTAACGCAGACTCGGATTAATATGTTAATATGAGGCAGCGCAAATAAATAAATATTTTTCTGCTTCGGTTTGCCGTCAAGCGAAAAAGGTGTCAGATTAATTTTCCGCAAGTAGTTTATTTATAAATTGACTATTACGTATGCGGAAAATAATATCTGACACCTTTTTCATGACACCTTTTTCGATTTATCGACTAAACTAGCAAACGCAGTCGGGAGTAAAGAAATAAATAAATCTGTCCCCTTTAAAAATTAGTTCATGCTTGCTATTTTTGAACGGTACGTTTCGAGGCTGCCGGAAACGGGAGCAATATATATATCGCCGAATAGCTGAATCTGATCGATACTTATAAGGAGCAGTCTTGCCATTTCTAATACAGCAAGAAAATATGTAAAAAATTCATCTTTGGTGCGGCTGTTTTTTACGATTATTCCAAAAGTTATATTGCCCGTATTAGCAATAGCATTATTGTTATTTCCTGCGGCGTTAAAATTTTCGAAACAATAAATATTATCGTTAAATTTCTCCATTATTTCTATGATTTTTTCTTTTACGGAAAAGTTTTCTTTAGCTATTTCGTATACGCTAATCCTGTTTTGAGCTTCTTTTATTTTATCGTAAAAATATTTAGAAAGTATGAATATATTTGCTTCAAAAACGACTCCGTTATTTTTATTCTGATTTTGCGCGATAAGAGCGCCGTTTTCGTCTTCACCTTCATCGTTTTGAATAATTTTAACTCCGAACACGTCGCGCCCGAGTATAGGGCGGTTATTTAAAAATTCGGCAACTTCTTTTACTTTCTTATACTCTAAAAGCATATCTGCCAATTCGGCTCTAGGGTCTTCTATATCGCCGTCATCGTCTTCGCCGTTTTCGGTATTGCGTTTAGGCAGAAGCATTACCGATTTGATATATATAAGCTGCGCCGCCATTACTATAAAATCGCCGCCGGAATCTAAATTTAAGGCGCCGCCTCCGTTCATGCCTTCCGCCGTGTCTTCATCTTTAGTCAAAATTCCGCTTTTTTCGCCGATGCCTATAGCTTCCAAATATTGGTTCGTTATTTCGACTATCGGAATATCGTATATATTGATTTTATTTTTTTTAATTAAAGTTAAAAGCAGGTCTAAAGGTCCGTTATAGGCTTCGAGGTTTACTTTGGGATAAAAGGAATTTGAATTTAAAGAAGTAGTTACTACGGTATCTTGCCGTTTAATCGGATGCATGATTATAAACTATAATATATATAACGGAATTAAAATACAGTAAATTCATTAAAAATAAAGATTTTTTAAAACTATATCGTTTACTATAAAGTTAAAAGAAACCACTAAAAAATTGCCGGGATCGATTAAAAGCAGTATTAAAATTAAAAATATGCCGAAAGGTTCTAATTTGCTTAAATAACCAGAAAAAGGCTCTGGTAAAAGACTGACGGCTATCCTGCCGCCGTCCAAAGGAGGAATAGGTATCAAATTAAACGTTCCAAGTATTACATTTATCATTATGCCGATAAAAAGCATAAAAGTTACCGGATAAACGAAAAATTTAAAAACAGAGGAGCCGTGCACTGCCTGAAAGTGAAGATGGCTTATAAAATATGCAAGATATAAATTCATAACCGGAAATTCAAAAAGTATAATCTTTAAAAAAACAAAACATATAAAAGCCAGAATAAAATTAGTGACCGGTCCTGCCGCCGCAACGAATCCAGTATCTCGTTTCGGATTTTTTAGCCCGTTAAAATTTACCGGAACAGGCTTTGCATAGCCGAATAAAAACGGAGAACCTACCAAAATTAATAATAAAGGGAGGAGTATAGTTCCAAACGGGTCGATATGTTTAATAGGATTAAGCGTCAGCCTGCCTGCGTTTTTTGCGGTATCGTCGCCGAAAATATGGGCCACGTAGCCGTGTGAAACCTCGTGAAGTATAATGGCGAATAAAACCGGAATTATTGCAATTACTATAAGCTGAATCGTATTATTCATATTAAACCATTATACGATTATTTTTCCTTATAAATCAACATAATTTTATTAGTTTATTAGCAATGTTTATTATTTTATTTTAATTTTTCCGTTAATTTTTTGTCCGTAATATTATATAATGATAATATATTACATAATCACATAAGCATGAAAAAAAACCATAAACTTTATAGCAAACTGAACGGCGACGTTCTGCCTTTCGTCCAGAAACCGGTTAGATATCTGGGTTTGGAAACAGGAACTACCATAAAAGATATCAAAAATATTCCTTTAAAATTTGCTTTGGCTTTCCCCGATTTTTACGAACTCGGCATGAGCCATATAGGAATGGGAATAATATACGATATTTTAAACTCCGTCGATTATATTGCCTGCGAAAGGGTTTACCTGCCTTATCCGGATATGAACGCAAAACTTAAAGAGCATAATATTCCTTTATTTTCTTTAGAATCTTTCGAAGAAATTAAAAATTTCGACATAGCAGGTTTTTCGCTTCAGTATGAACTATCCTATACGAATATATTATTAATGCTTGAACTTTCGGGTATTCCCTTATTTTCTAAAGACCGAACCGGAACGGACTCTCCTTTCGTTGGAGCGGGCGGACCTTGCGCTTTTAACCCTCTGCCGTTAAATGACTTTATGGATTTTTTCATAATAGGAGACGGCGAAATTGCTACCGCCCTGGTATGCGATGCGGTATTGGAAGCAAAAAACGACCTAAAATCAGGCGTTGTCGATATATCGGATTACAGAAATTACGTTAAAAGAAAACTTGCCGAAATACGGGGCGTTTATGTGCCTGGAATTTCAAAAAGCGTAAAAAAATCATTACTTAACGATATAGATTTAAATTATAACTTTGATTTTAAAACCAACAAGTATGTTTATATTAACAAGCATATCGTACCGCTTATAGAAACCGTCCACAACAGGCTTGCCGTCGAGATAGCGAGGGGCTGTTCTTCCGGATGCAGGTTCTGCCAGGCCGGTTATATTTACAGGCCGGTAAGGGAAAGGAAAAAAGATACCGTAGTAAATGCCGTAAAACACGGGTTGCATACGACCGGTTTAGAGGAAATATCGCTGTCTTCGCTTTCTACCGGAGATTATTCCGAAATAGAACCGCTTCTTTCCGAGTTAGCGGAATTAACTACCGAAGAGAGGATATCGATGTCGTTTCCGTCTATGAGAATCGGCTCATTAAGCGAAAATATACTTAAAAAAACCGCCGCAGTAAAAAAAACAAATTTTACGCTGGCTCCGGAAGCCGGAACCCAGAGACTAAGAAATATCATAAATAAAAATATATCCGAAACTGATCTGCTTAATGAAGCAGCAGGGCTTTCTCAAAAAGGATATAAGTCTTTAAAACTTTATTTTATGATAGGTCTTCCTTTTGAAAGAATCGCCGACTTGGACGGAATAGCCTCTTTAATAGTAAAAATAAAAAAAGCGGCAAAAGGACTTAACGTTACCGTGAACGTCAATAACTTCGTTCCAAAACCGCATACTCCTTTTCAGTGGTTTCCTATGGAAAAAGAAGAAGCGCTTAGCTTTAAAATAAATTATTTAAAAAAGATATTAAAACCGCTGAACGTAAATTTTAAATATCAGGATCCCAGGGTGAGTTTTGTAGAAGCGCTGATATCGAGAGGGGATGAATTTACGTCTAAAATTATCTATAAGGCGTACAAATCGGGAGCCGTTTACGACAGCGAGTCGAGGCTTTTCAACTTTGATGCATGGATAAAAGCGATAGAAACCGAAAACCGGAATCAAAACGAAAACAAGTTTAGCCATGGAAACGATTATCAATCTTATCAGGGTTATTTTAAATATCTATATGAAGAAAAAAATATAAACGACCCGCTGCCGTGGGATTTTATCGATATTCTGGTCGATAAAAAATTTTTGAAAGAAGAATATAAAAAATCTTGCATGCAAAATGCTAAATCTATTTATTATTTTAATTCCGAAATAGACGGAGAATACCTTTCTACCCAAAACTGCAGAAAAATATGCTGCTTATGCGGAGTATGCGATTTTAAAACCGTAAGTCCGGTTTATTCATCAAAAGCCGCAAATGTAAAAATGCATAAAAATAATATTAAAAATAATGAAAATGAAAAAGATAAAAATAGCGGCGTAAATGATAATTATGACAGCAGTATAAATAAAGACGTCTTTTTTAATAAAACCGGCATAAACAGCGTAGAACTCTATAATTTTAACGGCAATAATGATATTAAAGTTAAAACCGTTCCGTTTTCAGAAATAACTTTTACATATTCAAAAAGAGGAATAGCAAAATATCTCGGACATTTGGAAACCGTTAAAATACTGCTTAAAGCTTTCAGGATAATAAAAATTCCGCTGTTATATAAAGAATCCGAATATACTTTGAGACCGAAACTAAGTTTTTCCAACCCGATACCTTTTATGTCGGAAAGCGACGAGCTGTACATTAAGGGGAGAATTCCAAAAATTCATGCCGCATCTATGAATTTGACCGATTTAAAAGATAAAATAAATGGTTTGCTGCCTGAAGGATTAAAAATTATAAATATAAATTTATAAAAAAAATTTATTGACAAATTTAAAAATAGTTATATTATATATTAAGATAATAAGTCAATGAAAGACTGAAACAAATGTTATATCGTATTTATAAATATACCATACTACATATCGATACATGCAGTATAGTATATACTTCATATAATTTTAATCATTTTTTTTGAATTAATTTAACAAGTGATGGTAATACGATTATAAATTTAATTTAATTTTTAATTAATTAGGGAGGGTAAGAAATTGAAAGCATTGAAAGGAAAAAAAGGATTAACCGTTTTATTTACCGCATTATTTTTAGTATTGGTAAGCTTCAGTCTTTACGGTTGCGCAAAAAAACCGGCTGTACCGACTAAACCGGCCAAAAAAACCGCTAAAAAAGCAGCTAAAGCCGCTAAAAAAGCAGCTAAAAAAACATCGAAAACTTCTAAAACAAAAGCAAAAACTGCATCCGCTCCCAAACCGGCAGCCGGAAATTTAAAAACCGCCGCATTGAAAATTATTAACGCTCAGGGATGCACGGGATGCCACGTAATTAACGGGAAAGGCGGAACTATAGGTCCAAATCTCGACAAAGAAGGAACAAAAGG
>JAJYHI010000061.1 GCA_021784835.1 bacterium | reverse complement strand
CCCCGATACCGCCTAATCCCACATAAATACTGGTCAAAATAGCAACGGTAGTAAAATTTTGCACGAAATAAAAATGCAGATGCGCTATTTTATTGACTTTGAATGATGTGAGGTGTCAAAGTCAGGAAACTATTGCGGAATTCATCGAATCCGAAGAAGTTTTAAACGAATTAAAAAAACTAAAGGTGAATTACGCGCAAGGATTCTTCGTAGGAATGCCGTCCGAAAACTTTTCCGCGTAATCATTTGCGTAATGCGCGTAAAATCCCTTTATAATATTTTAATTTATTTTTATATTATTAAATATCTTATTATATTATCCGCAATCCGAGTATCCGCAATCGAGACAAACCGTACAGCCTTCCGCATGTTTTAAATTAGAGCCGCCGCATGAAGGGCATGCGCCTCTTCCTTGGACGGCGCGGCCGCGGTTATGACGGCTGCCGTCGCCGTTGGGGCCATGGTCGGCTCCCTTTTCCATCCCGGTTTCCGGCGTTTTGCCGCGCGTTTTTTCCATAAGGCTTTTTTCAAGGGCTTTTCCTATGGCATCCGCGCACGAATGTATTATTCCAGCCCCGAAACCGTAAGGGATGTTGCACCTTATTCCTTTCAGCTGTCCGATTATTTCTTCTGCGCCTATTCCCGACCTCAGGGCAAGACTTACCATTCTGCCGGTGGATTCGGTTTGGGACTGGGCGCAACCGCCGGATTTGCCTATAGAGTTAAATATTTCGAAAGGCTTTCCGTTTTCGTCGTAATTTATAGTAACGTATAGCGGTCCGCAGCCGGTCGTCGTTTTAATAGTAACCCCGCGTATCATATCCGGGCGCTTCCTCGGTTCTATTTGCCTGTCTATTTTTTTATCGGGATTATTATTTTTTATATTTTCGGAGATATTATCGCCGGAAACGGGCTTCATGTCGATAGGTTCCGATATATATGAGCCGCAAACAGGGCATGCATATTTGTTCTCCGCGCCGCCGCCTCCTACGGAAGAGCCAGACGTTAAAACCTGCTCTCTCGAACCGTCTCTGTAAACGGTAATGCCCTTCAGGTTAAGGTTATAGGCAAGCGTATAAACCTCTTTAATATCTTCTTTTTTTGCCGAATTAGGAAAGTTAACGGTTTTACTGACGGCATTGTCGGTAAATTTTTGAAAAGCGGCCTGTGTCATAACATGCCATTTAGGCGCAATATCATGCGAGGTAATAAATATTTTGCTTAAATATTCGTATTCTTCTTTGGCCAGCAATTCAGCGACGCCTTTACCGTAATTTTTTCCGAGGCTGCCGTTTTTTACGATAAAATCTATTAATTTTGCGGAATAAACCCCCATAGACTCTAAAACGCCTTTAAGGTTTTTGTCGATTTCTATCAAAGTCTGTTTGTCCAATACGTGCCTTTCGTAAGCTAATGCAAACAAAGGCTCTATGCCGCTCGAAGCGCCGCCGATTATGCTGATAGTTCCGGTAGGGGCTATAGTGGTGGTCGTGCCGTTTCTCATAGCCTTGAACCCTTTTTCTTCCCAGAGGGAGCCTTTAAAGTTCGGAAAACTGCCGCGTTCGATGCCGAGCTCTTCAGATTTTGCCTTTGATTCTTTATCGATAAAGCTCATTATGCTTTCCGCAATTTTAAGCGCGAGTCCGCTGTCATAGGGTATTCCCAGTTTTATAAGGGTATCGGCGTATCCCATGATGCCCAGCCCTATTTTCCTGTTAGAAAGCGTCATCTGTTTTATTTTTTCAATAGGATAATTGTTCTTGTCGATTACGTTGTCTAAAAAATGAACCGCGTTGCGGACGGTTTTCTTAAGTCCTTCAAAGTCGATAGAATCCAGATAGCCGGATATTGCGCCATCGGGATTATTTTCGAGTTTTTTCAGCGCTTCCTTGAGATTAAAGCTATCTTTTTCAATTTTATTTTTTTTTATAAATTTTCCGATGTTGATAGAACCTAAGTTGCATGATTCGTAAGCGACCAGGGGCTGTTCTCCGCACGGGTTGGTGGCTTCTATTTTTCCTGCCTTAGGTATCGGATTCAGTTTGTTTATTCTGTCTATGAAGATAATCCCCGGTTCCCCGCTAGACCATGCCATTTCGACTATAAGTTCGAAGACTTCTTTTGCGTTTATATATTTTACTGTTTCGTTATTCCTTGGATTTATCAAAGGATAGTCCTCGTTTTTTAACGCATGTTCCATGAAATCTTCCGTTATTGCGACGGAAATATTAAAATTATTCAACTTAGACGTATCTTTCTTCGATATTATGAAATCCATAATGTCGGGGTGGTCTATTCTTAAGATGCCCATATTTGCCCCTCTTCTAGTACCGCCCTGTTTTATGGCTTCGGTAGCGCTGTTAAATACCTGCATAAATGAAACCGGCCCGCTCGAAACGCCCTTAGTCGAATGGACGACGTCGTTTTTCGGCCTTAACGACGAAAAGGAAAAGCCCGTTCCGCCGCCGCTCTGGTGTATAAGCGCAGTGTTTTTTATCGTTTCGAAAATAGATTCCATAGAATCTTCTATGGGAAGAACGAAACACGCGGAAAGCTGCTGCAGCGGCCTGCCGGCATTCATTAAAGTGGGAGAATTCGGAAGAAAACGCAGATACTCCATCTCGTTTAAAAATTCGCCTGCGGTTTTTTCCGCATCTTTTCCGGTTTTTCCGTAATTCAAATCTGCTTCGGAAATATTTTTTGCGACTCTTTCGAAAAGTCCGGTTACGGTTTCTATAATTTCGCCTTTAGAGTCTTTTGCCAAATATCTTTTCTTTAAAACGGTTACGGCGTTTTCTGAAAAATTTTCGGCAAGCCGCCCGCCCGTATCGCCTTCGTTTTGTTTTTTCATCTGTTCCTCCCGCAGGATTTCTAAATTTAATAATATTAATAATAAAATTTAATTATATGCGATATAATACAATATATAGATATTATTTTTTATTTATATACAATATATTGTAATTTTTTTTTTGTCAACAGATTTTTTTAAAATGTCGTAAAATAATATCGGGATTATTTAAGGATATTTTAAAAATCGAAAAATCCGTTAAGAATCCGTTAAGAATCCGAATTAATTGTAAATTATTTGAAAAAGTTTTATAATCTAAATAATTACGCCGCGTTATTTATAGACATTAAAAGCATTTAAAAAATTAAGGAGGAAAAAACTTTAGACAATGCCAAACCTCTATACCGTGAATGCCATGAACGGCATGAATATCTTTTCGCATATTTTAACCACTAATATCGTAGTAAAATTGGTTTTGCTGCTGCTGTTTTTGTTCTCTTTAATATCGTGGGCCATTATATTTTATAAGCTAAGGTATCTAAGCAAAGCGAGAAAAGAAGATAAAGAATTTCTCGACGTTTTCTGGGATTCTAAAAGATTGGACTATGTATTCACCGCGACTAAAAATTTAGATTACAGTCCGATTGCGTTTATGTTTAATATAACATACAAGGAGCTTTTAAATATCAAGAAAAAAACTACGGAAGGGGAACAGCACGTAAATAAAGAAAACATCGAAGAGAACCTGTCGTACGTAGAAAGGGCTTTGAAAAAATCGCAGCTCTCGGCTATCGCAAAACTCGAAATTTCCCTTCCGTTTCTTGCTACGGTAGGCTCTACCGCCCCGTTTATAGGCCTTTTCGGAACGGTATGGGGCATTATGACGTCCTTCGAAAGCATTCAAAGAGCGGGAACCGCCGGACTCGCTGTGGTGGCCCCTGGCATAGCCGATTCTCTCGTGGCGACCGCGGCAGGACTTTTTGCCGCTATACCGGCCGTTATAGCTTACAACTATTATTCCAACAAAGTAAGGGTAATAGTAAACGAGATGGTCGATTTTGCTTATGAATTTATGACTATAATAGAAAGGCAGATTTTATAAAAATAATTAAATTAAAGATTCGGCGGTTATTATTATGTTTACTCCTTTCGACGATAAAGACGATAAAAAAAACGGAGTTTCCGGCTACAGGCTTATGTCCGATATCAATATTACCCCATTCGTAGACGTTATGCTGGTGCTTCTGGTAATTTTTATGGTAACCGCTCCTATTTTGGTTCACGGCATAAGGGTTCATTTGCCATCCGCAGCGGCGCGCGCCTTAAAAGCTCCGGAAAAAACTGTGGTCGTGGCTGTAACGTCCGACAGGAATGTTTATATCAATAAATTTAAGGTCGCTTTGCCAGTACTGACTCAAAAATTAGGCGCTATATATAAAAACAGAAAAGACAAGCAGATATTCCTTAAGGCCAGTTCTTCGCTTCCTTACGGTTACGTAATAAAGGTTATGGCCGCGATAAAAGACGCCGGAATTACGAAAATAGGAATGGTTACGGCAAATCCTAAATTGGCAGGCAGGTAGGCGCCTATGTTTAAGGAAAGCGATAAGCGCATCGGCGTATATATCATATATTCCGCCATATTCCATATTGCATTAATCGGCTTAATAATTTATCTTTCCATAAGATACAGGCCGCAAATTCAATCCATAGGTTCTAAAGTCGTGGTAAGCGTAGTAAGCAGGGTTCCGGGGCCTCTTGCTTCGATAAGGTCGGTCATTTATCCTCCCAAGCCTAAGCCTGAATCCGTTACGCCTTTGCCGGTCAAATCTCTTCCGGCCAAAACGCAAAAACCGGTTTACGCGCCCGTTTCCAATAAGCCTTCTTCGATGGTTTATCCAAAAAAAACCGTTCAAACTCCCGTTCAAAATAAAAAGCGGCTCCGGCAGCGGCCTTACGTTCCGTCCCTTAATTCCAACGCTTACGCGCATATACAAAATATGGCCAGGCTTAACAGCGCATACGGCAAGATGCAGCAGTCTTTAATAAGGGGAAACATACATAAATTTCGCGGTTACGTTAATAAGATAGTGTCCGTTATAACATCCAATTTCGATATTTCTTTAGATAAATATTTAAATTATAAATCTATCGTGGCTTTTCAAATATCTAAATCAGGCAGGATTTATGCCGTCAGATTGGTTAAATCTTCCGGAAACGGATATTTCGACTCCCAATCGGTGCAAGCCGTGAAATTATCCAGCCCCCTGCCGCCTCCGCCGGCCGGTTTTATGAGGTTTGTAAATTCCAATAACGACGGCAGAGGGGCGTTGATAATTTTTAATCCCAAAGAAATACTGCAAGACAGATAAATATGTTTCTTGCCTCGGAGCATTAAGCGCCAGCGGGTTAACCCGGGTTAAGTTTTTGAATCGCAAGTTTTCCGCGGCGCTGTTGCCGCGGCTATTGATAAATTTTATCAATTTAATATATAATTAAAAAATTATGAAAAAAAAATCTTTCGCTCCATTTTTATTAATTTGCGTATTAGCAGGGGTTTTAACTTTGCTTGCGAAGAATTCGCGCGCGCAGGTCTATATAAACGTTTATGCCGCCAGAATAAAAAAAATAAGGGTCGCGGTTCCAGATTTCAGAAATATTTCCGCATACGGACAACATAAGAGAATAGAAAAAAACGCGGCAGGCGCTATACGGCACGACCTTTCGGTAATAGGATATTTTCACGTGGCAAACCCGCTTTCCTATCTTGAAAACTCTCAATTCGATTCTATAAGCCCTAAAAATATAAATTATTCGAACTGGAGCGTTTTAAGCGTCCAATATTTAATCGCCGGAGAATATAGGACGTCTAACGGCATTATAAAAATGAAGGTAAATCTTATAAGCATATATACCAAAAAATTGCTGTTTTCCGAAAAACTTGAAGGCTTGGACAGCCAATACAGGTTTCTTGCAAACAAATTTGCGGACGACATTTTAAAATTTTTAACGGGCAAGAAAGGACCTTTTGCTACCAGAGTATTTTTCGTAGGAGAAAACGACGGTTCCAAAAATATTTTAGCGATGGATTTTGGAGGGCACAGGGTTAAGAAAATCACCGACGACGACTCTATAAATATTTTCCCCTATCCTTCCCCCGACGGCTATAAAGTCGCTTATATTTCTTTTAAAGAAGGGAACCCGGCGGTTTTCATAAAAAATTTAAAAACAGGCAGGACGACGAAGCTTAATTTGCCCGGCCCGGCGGATTTCGTAGCGTGGTCGCCGGCGGGGGATAAATTGGCCGTTGCGCTTACCGCCGACCATTATAATACCGAATTATACGCCGTAGATACCGACGGCGGAAATCTGAAAAGGCTGACCTTTACTGACGGAATCAATACTTCCGCATCTTTTTCTCCGGGCGGCGGCAGAATCGCGTTTGTCTCAAACCGCGGAGGCTCTCCGCAGATTTATATAATGAATTCGGACGGAAGCGACCAGCGCAGAATCACCTACAATAAAAGCAGTTATAACTCGAGTCCCGCGTGGTCGCCGGACGGCAAAAAAATAGCTTTCACTTCGCTCGTAAACGGTTCGCGCCAAGTATATATTATGAATCCGGACGGTTCGGGCGAGAGGCAGATAACAGACACCCCTTACAGCGCGCAACACCCGGAATGGACGAGGGATTCCAGAATAATCACCTTCGATACGGAGATTGCAGGAAGGCAGGAGCTTTACATGATAGACGTGAACGAAAGCGGCATGATGAGGCTTATGCCGAGGATATTTCCGGAAATGCGCAATTATTACGACGCTCAGTGGACGCTAAAATCGTCTTACTGAACAGGCTGCCGGCCTCCGGTTGAAAAATGACGTCTTATATGGTAAATTCAATGTATCGATATATATTATCGCAAATGACGATTAATTATAATTAAAATTTGAAAAATAATAAAAATTAATCGGAGATTATTAATAAAACTTACGGGGTCGCATATATCATGAAAGAAGAATACGGAAAGGCTTCCGGCGCAAACGGAAGCGAAGAAAAGTACCGCGGCAACGTTCCGGACGTTTCCGGACGGCGTTCCGCAGACGCAAAAAATAAAAAAATTTTTAAGCTGATTTTTTTTGCTTTGCCGGTTTTGCTTTTTATGCCCGTTTTATTTTCCGGATGCGCTCCCATGGAACCGGACGTAATTCATCATTTAAAAACACAGGTTAAAAAGTTGAATAAGAAAACTGCGGAATTATCCAAGAGCAATAAATATTTAGAAGCAAAACTTCGGCAGATGCAGTTAAATCTGGCTAACAACGGCGTAAAAATTTCAAGTTTAGATTCAAAAATCAGCGATATTTACGGAAGATACGAGGTGGAATCGCACGAACTCGATATATTGCAGAAAAGATTCGGCGAATACCGCATAATGGTAAATAAAGAATTAATCAGATTATTAAAGCTTGCCAAAGTGCAGCCGGCGCTTCCAGTAAAAAAATCGTTAAGAACATCGCCGGCCGAAAAAGCGAATTCCCGCGAATCGAGTTTTAAAAAAGCTATGGAATTTTATAATAATAAAAACTATGCGGGTGCGGCAAGGGCATTCGGCGAATTTTTAGATAGGCACCCGCAGTCCCGTTATGCCGCGGATGCAATGTTCTATAGGGCAGAGGCAAATTTTAACCTTAAGAAGTATCCGGTTTCCATTCTGGAATTTCATAAATTTTCTCAATTTTATCCAAAAAATTCGCATGTTCCAACCGCGATATATCTGCAGGGCGTCGGTTTTTTAAAGGTTTCGGATCCATCGGACGCTTCAATTTTATTCCGGCAGGTAATAGCCAAGTATCCGGCTTCTGAGGCGGCGGGACTTTCTAAGAAGGCGCTTAAAAGACTTTCCCGATAAAAGCCGATGAAAGATGCCGATGCCTTTAATTTAGCATTTGAATCAAGCTGCGACGATTTTTCATGCGCGGTGCTTTATAAAAACGGAAAAGACGTAAAAATACTTTCCAACGTAATTTACTCGCAGGATTTTGTTCACGGCATTTACGGGGGCGTCGTTCCGGAGCTTGCTTCAAGAAATCATATAAAGGCTTCCCTGCCGGCTCTAAGGATAGCCATCGACAAAGCCGGCATAAAGTTGGAAAACGTCGAACTTATATCGGCTACTTCCGGTCCCGGACTTGTCGGTTCTTTATTGATAGGCCTTATGGAAGCCAAAACCATATCCTTTGCTTTAAACATTCCCATAGTAAAAATAAATCATATTGAAGGACATATATTCAGCCCCTTTCTGGAAACGGCCGAAAGATTTCCGTTTATAGCGCTCGTTATTTCGGGAGGGCATACCCATATATATATCGTGAAATCCCACGGCGATATCAGACTTATCGGAAGAACGAGGGACGATGCCTGCGGAGAGCTTTTCGACAAGGTTTCCAATTATTTAGGCTTCGGATATCCCGGGGGTAAAATTATAGACGTGCTGGCGGAAAAAGGAGATAAAGAAGCTTTTAAGTTTCCGCTCCCTATGTTCCACAGCCGTAATTTAGATATGAGTTTCAGCGGGCTTAAAACCGCCGTTATTTCCGCCATAGACAGTCTAGGCGGCCCCGGTAAAATAAAAAAAGAGACGGCTTGCGATATTCTTGCTTCGGTTCGCGAAGCCGTAGCCGCAGTTTTATATAAAAAGGCGGCGGCCGCCTGCAGGATGTACGGTATCGATACCGTCGCAGTTTCCGGAGGGGTTTCCGCAAATTCGAGGATAAGGTCGCTGTTCGGCGATTATGGAAAAAATGACGGTTTAAGAATAATTTTTCCTTCCGTTTCTCTTTCTACCGATAATGCGGCTATAATAGGTTATGCCGGTTTTTTTAAGACCCCCGTGGACCCCGTTAAAAACAGGGAAGAATTTTTAAATATTAACGCCGATTCTTCTTGGGAACTATGAAAAAATCGCCCAAAGGACGCAAGGTAATTTACGGCCAGAATTTTTTAGTCAACAGGGAAACCGCCCGCAGTATAGTAGATTCGTGTAATTTTTCCGCCGAAGACGACGTGCTGGAGATAGGGCCGGGAGAGGGCGCATTAACGAAATTTATCGCGGGCAATACGAAAACTTTTACGGCGCTGGAAATAGATTCTTTTTATTATGAACTGATTAAGGGAAAATTTGATTTAAATAAATATCCGGGCGTCAATATATTGAACGAAGACGCCTTAAAGTTTAATTATAATGCCCTTAGCGCCGGGCTTTCTTCTAAAATAAGAATAATTTCCAATCTTCCTTATGAAATCTCCGGTCCCGTTATTGAAAAATTTATTAAGGAAAAAGACGCTTTTGCCGATTTAACTCTTATGTTTCAAAAAGAATTTGCGGAAAGGCTTTATTCGAGAGAGAACGATTCCGGAAGAGGGGCTTTAAGCGTCATAGCCGAACTCAATTTTGATATCGTAAAAATTTTAGATGCGGATAAGTCCGATTTCAGCCCCGCGCCGAAGGTCGATTCGACGGTTCTGAGGCTTACGCCGAGATATCATACGGACGAAAGTTTCGCATGGGCGGCCGGCGACCCATTTTTCGGCTATTTTGTCCATCAGATTTTTAAATTAAGGAGAAAGAAACTTAGAAATTCTATATACGCTTCGTTTTTTGGGGTGCCTCCTGATGTAAAAGAAAAAATATTTTCCGGTTTAAATATAGATTTAAACAAAAGGCCGCAGGAATTGACGGTGGAGGAGTTCATAAAAGCCGCAAAACAATACGACGGCTATTTAAAAGCGGCCGAAAAAAAGTCTAATAATGCTTTAACCGGACGCCGGGAACCGTAAAAATTGCTTTAAATAATTTATAAATCTCTGCGGCGGCTTAAGGTATTGTATTATAATATATAATTAATATAAATCGGGGCGGCACGTCATTATGGAAAAAGCGGTTATCGCGCTTGACCTTGGCACCACTGGCAATAAGGCAATAGCGTTTAACGAAAAAGGCGAAATAGTCTGTTCTTCTTATAAGGTATTTTCGCAGATTTATCCGAAACCGGCATGGGTCGAGCAAAATCCTTACGATATTTTAAACGCCGCCGTAAAAGCGCTTAAAGAAACGATAGAAAAGTCCGGTTCGCGCGTTATAACCTCCATCGGAATAACAAATCAGAGAGAAACCGCCATATTGTGGAATAAAAAAACCGGGAAGCCGGTTTATAACGCAATAGTCTGGCAATGCAGAAGGACGGCAAAAGACTGCGAAGATTTATCGGAATACCGCAAAACGGTTAAAGAAAAGACGGGCTTATTTTTGGACCCGTATTTTTCGGCGACAAAAATTAAATGGATACTGGATAACGTCGGCGGCGTGAAAAGTATTGCGGAGAAAGGCGAAATAGCTTTCGGAACTGTTGACAGCTGGATTTTATGGAATTTAACGGATGACAGGGTTCATGCGACTGATGATTCCAATGCCTCCAGAACGCTTTTGTATAATATAAACACCTTAAAATACGACGAAGAACTTCTTAAAATTTTCGGCGTACCGGAATGCATCCTTCCGGAAGTTTTTGACAGCAATCATATATTCGGCCGCACCGATAAGGCTGTAACCTCGAAGCCTATACCGGTCGTCGGAATTTTGGGCGACCAGCAGGCTTCGCTTTTTGCCCACGGCGGCTTTGAAAAAGGCATTATAAAAAACACTTACGGAACGGGGCTTTTCGCAATGATTGAAACGGGGCATAAGATTTATAACGCGGATAAATTGGTCGCGACCGTTGCGCGGAAGTTTGACGGCCTGCCTTATTACGCGCTGGAAGGCAGTATTTTCACGGGCGGGGACATTATACGTTTCATTAAGGAAAATTTGAATTTTATAAATTCTGCGCAGGAATCTTCGGATGCGGCAAAGAAACTTAATTCTAACGGCGGAGTATATTTTGTTCCGGCATTGTCCGGCCTCGGCGCGCCGTTCTGGGACCCTGACGCGAGGGGGCTCATTATCGGCTTAACCGGAGCGGCAACCAAAGGACATATAATTAGAGCCTCTTTAGAATCATTGGCCTACCAGACAAAGGATGTAATCGCAGAATTTGAAAATACATTAAAAGGGAGGCTCGATTTATCGGAATACAGGCTCAGGGTTGACGGCAAGGCAACCGAAAACGATTTTTTAATGCAGTTTCAGTCGGATATTTTAAATATGAGGGTGGAAAAGACCGTTTTTACAGAAATGACGGCTTTAGGAATTGCCGGTTTAAGCGCGGTAACCACAGGTTTCTGGACTGAGGAATCGTTCCGCGGAATTAAAAAAATCGAAAAGATATATAATCCGGAAATCGACGACGATTCCAGAAACGCTTTGTACGCTAAATGGCGGGAAGCAGTTTTAAAATCTTTAAAATGGGCATAATCCGATTAGCGGCGGCTGCGGAAGTAGAATTACGATTTTTTAATGCTACAATTAAATATAGGTATAAAATTCGCCTATAAAAATGAAATACTGAGGTCGAAAAAATGAAAAAAATCATCGTTTTAGGATTAATATTGATATTGCCCATGATTGTATTTTCAAAGAACGCCTTTGCGGTTAAGACGTCTGCCGGAGCAAATGACCCGGTCAACATTCACAGCGCTAAATTTCAATATAATAAAGCTCTTACGGCTATGCAAGGAAAATATTATTACTCCGCGGTTCAGCATTTTCAAAAAGCAATCCTTATTAAGCCGCATTTCGCCCTGGCATGGGCGCATATGGGAGTAGCGCTGCACAGGCTCGGTTTTCCTTCCCTCGGCATAGTCAGTCTTAAGAAAGCTTTAGAATATAATCCGAATATAAAGTGGGCAAAAATTAAATTAAAAAAATACCTTGCCAGCCCCAGAAGGTAAAGCGGATAAATGGGTTTTAACGGTTTTGACGCGTTTGCGGAATCGCCCGTATTCGAAAATATTATAAAAAAAGAAGCCTTAAGCTTGAATATCGCTTTTGCCTGCTTTTACGGGTCGAGGAACTATAATCTCGAAACGGATAAAAGCGATTACGATTTTTTTATAGTATATTACCCCTCATTCGAAAATTTTTATACGCATATGTTTTCAAGGTCGTCCGTTATAGAAAAAGATTACGATTATTTTATAACGCCTTTCCATGAATACTTCCGGCATGCTATGAACGGGAACATAAAATTCATCGAACCTTTGATATGCGGCACTTTTGCCTATGGAATAAAAAATTCCGAGAGATTTTCCGACGTTTTAAAATTAACCGAAAAAATAAAAAAATTTATATTAATAAATTTTAAAAAAAATTTCAATGCTATTTCCGGAATAATAAAAAATAAAAAATTAAATATAGTAAAAGGGGAATATACGTCTAATACCTTAAAATATAAGGATTTATACGGTTACGATATTAAAGAGGCGATTAATTCTTTAAGATTGGCTTATTTACTGGAAAATTATATAGAAACCGGAGAGTTTTCTTTTACGGTAAAACAAAATCCTATTTATGAAGAGTTTGAAATTTATATGAACGATATTAACGCCCGTAAAATATCTAAAAATTATTATTTAGACATAATAAATAAAAAAATTAAAGGCTTGGCAGGTTTAGAACGAATTTTAATTTCTAAAGAAGAATCCGTAGAAACGGAATTTACCGGAATAAAACATGGGTTCGAAAAAGATATTATGGATATATGCAAAGCCGAAGCCTGTTTTGGATTTGAAAAAGGGGTTTAAATATATTATAATATATCTTAAATATGCAAAAAATTTTACTTAAATCTAAAATACACAGGGTAAAGATAACCGACGCGAACCTCGAATACGAAGGTTCTATTTCCATCGACGAAGAGCTGATGGAGCAGGCGAGAATCCTGCCGTACGAAAAGGTCAGCGTATGGGACATAAACAACGGCGCCAGATTTGAAACATATGCGATTCCGGCGGTAAAACACTCCGGCGATATAATAGTTAACGGTGCGGCTTCGCGGTTAGTGCAGGTCGCAGACATTATAATTATCGCCACGTTCGGAATTTACGACGAAAAAGAGCTGGACGGGTTCAAACCCGTATTGGTTTACGTTGACGGAAAAAATCATGCCGCCGATATAGTAAAATAAAAATTTTAATGAAAAAATATTATGCCGATTACATACTGACTTCGGCGAAATCTTCCGATTCCCTCCCCGCCTTTATAATAAACGGCAGCCTGACGGCAGATGAAACAAACGGCAATATCTTAAGCGTAGAAAAAATAGAAAAAAATGGCATAAAAAAAAAGAAAGGTCGGGATGCAGTTCCTTTCAAAACCTTAATGGTTCCCGGATTTATCAATGCCCATACCCATACCGACATTACTTTTAAACCGGACGACGATAAAACCCCGCGGATTTTTTCCGGATGGGTTCTATCTCTTATAGAAAAACGCAAGTCCTTAAATTGCCGGGAAACCACAAATTTAAGGCTCAAAGCGTTTAAAGAGTTTATCGAAAGCGGAACAACCTCGATAGGCGATATTATAGACCCCGCTTCTTTCTGCGATTTAACCGGCATAACGGGGCGCGCCGAATCCGCTCCAAGAGTTAAAGGCTTTATAGAATTAAGGGGGCTCGACCCTTCTTGTGCCGCTCAAAGAATCGAGGAATTTAAGAATTTCGTCAAAAATAATGCCGAAGCCTTTAAAAATAACGAAAAATATTTTTCTCCCGGAATCTCTCCTCATTCCGTATATTCCGTATCCGAAAATTTATTCAAAGAAATATTAAAAGCTAACGAAGGATTAAAGCTTAAAATATCGGTTCACTGCGCGGAGCATGCATCAGAAAAGGCTTTTATGGCCGGAAACGGCGGAGATATTGCCGAAAATCTTTTGCCGGCGCTTAATCTTTCAAAATTTTCGGTTCCGCCGGCGGCTTTCTTATCGCCCGTTTCCTATCTTTATTATTTAAAAATTATAAATAAAAATACGTCCTTAATACACGCAAACGGGGTAAGCGGCGAAGATATAGATATAATAAAAGAAACCGGAGCGGACGTCATCCACTGTCCGAGAAGCAACGCTTTTTTTAATTCCGAAAAACTTCCTTTAAAAAAAATTATAGAAAAAGGAATTTCCGTTTCTTTGGGAACCGACGGTCTTTTTTCGAATGAATCCTTAAATATTTTAGACGAAATTAAGTATGCAAAAAAAATCCATCCCGAAGTGAAAGCGAAAGAGCTGTTTTATATGGCTACCGAAGGCGGCGCAAAGGCCATTTCTTTCAAGGGGGTTACCGGAACCCTAAAGCCGGGTTCGTATGCTGATTTTACCGTTTTTAAAATACCTGAAGACAGGATTCTGAATGAAGAAAATATCTATGATGCCGTTATTTCGTTTGATAAAGCGGATATATTAAAAGTCGCGATAGGAGGCGGCATAGTTTACGGAGAGGCCGGAGGCGGGAAATGAAAATTATAACAGATATAGATGAAATGAAGGAGTTTTCGCGTAATTTAAAGAAAGCGTCAAAGAAAGCCGCTTTCGTCCCGACTATGGGCAAGCTTCACGCCGGACATAAAAAACTTGTCGAAGAAGCGAAAAAATACGGCGAAACGGTAGTTTCCATATTCGTCAATCCCCTGCAGTTTGCGCCCAACGAGGATTTCGACAATTATCCGAGGGACGCCGAAAAAGACGCGGAAATACTGTCCGATATGAACGTATCCTGCCTTTTTTATCCGCCTCCGGACATCGTTAAAAATACCGAAACTTTCTTAATAAACCCCAAATATTCGGGAATATTAGAAGGGGTTTTCAGGCCGGAGCATTTTCAAGGCGTTCTTACCATAGTTATGAAGCTGTTTTGCATAGTAGTTCCCGATTTTGCTTTTTTCGGGCTTAAAGATTATCAGCAGTATATTTTGATTAAAAAGATGGCGGAAGATTATTTCTTAGGCGTTAAAATTATTCCGGTAGAAACGGTCAGGGAAAAATCCGGATTGGCGATGAGTTCCAGAAACATTTATTTAAGCGAAGAGGATAAAAAAAAGGCGTGCGCGTTTTACGGCGCGTTAAAAAAGACCGCGGATTTATTTAAAGGCGGCGAAAAATCGTCCGAAAAATTAACTTCTTTCGTTATAAAAGAATTAATCAACGCCGAATTTGCGATAGATTACGCAAAAATTACGGATGAAGGGCTGGGCGGCGGGAAGCCTGATGCCGAATGCGGAGATATTTTGCTGGCGGCCGTCAGATTTAAAGGCGTAAGACTTTTAGACAATATTTATTTTATATAATTTTTTTTATTTGAATTAATTGAAAAAACAAATTTTCATGATATTATAGTAATATATAGTTTAATATAGCTTTAAATGTTCCGGCAATCTTCAACTTTCCTGAAAGGTGACAGAAAATGAAAAGCGAATTTAAAATCGCCGTTATATTCGACCCCGAAACAATACATGAAAAAAGAACGTCGGCGAATAAAATAATTTATTCAAAAAACCCCGACGAAAACAGAAAAAATAAAATCGTAGAAAAATTAGAAAAAAAAGCCGCGGAAGACAGCCTAAAGTTCAAACAAAGACGGCTCTCCAGCTTATTTAACCCCGTATTTAACGGCTGTATTTTTTTATCGGAAGGAATAAAACTTAACGGAGAAGAATTTATAAATTTCGGAGACGCGTTTTTCTGCTCGATAGAAGAAAATTTCGGAATAGACGTAGTAAATTATAATCTGATAGACGCCGGCGGCAGGAAAAAAGCGGAAGGCTATAAGCGTAGTTTTTTTGATTTCGAAATTTTTAATTACAATTTCGATTTGCACAAGGCGGTAAAAAGCGAATTTATAAAATTGCAGAACATAAAAAAAATCAACGAAATTGCCGAAGCCGTTTTAAATAAAAATAAACCGTCCGCGTCCGCACGCCCCGAGGCCGTTAAAAAACCGGCGATAGAACCGGAAAAGCATATTAAGGGCAAAAAGCCGGAGAAACCCGCGGTAAAAGCAGGCGGCAAGAGCAAGCCCGGCTTAAAAACGGAAAAGGCGTCCGAACAAAAACGCGCCGATTTTGAAGCCGCGAAAGCTGGGAGATATGCGGAATCCCGTGGACAGGAGGAAGAGGAGATTCCGCAATACGGAATTTCGAAGAAAGAAATTTCAGAGACGTGCGAGACGGAAACAGAAAAAAATATCGGCGAGCAGATAGATATTATTTCGTCAAGCTGGAAACTGTTGAGTCCGGTTGAAGACATTCCCGTCCTCGAAGCCGGCAAGCCCGTCGAAATAAGCAAAGAAAGCTCCGTAAGGATTTATTTTCAGAAGCCCGGCGTCAGGCAGGTAGTCTGGAGATTCAGAAAAAAACCGGAATCCGGCGATTCAATGCCCATACTAAGGGTTTATAAAGACGGCGATATGTTATGGTACGAAGTTCTCGAAGGCATGCGCGGAAGCAGGTATATAATTTTTCCGGAAGGGCTCGAGTTGTCGCGGACATGGGTAGAAATCGGATATTTAACCGAAAAGGGTGGTTTTATCTTTATAGCTAGAAGTCCGGCATGGCCTCCCGATTGTTTATTAAAAAAACTGCCTGAATTGAAATTGGATAGGAAACTGCCTAAAAGCGCCGTTCTTATAGGGGCTACGGAAAGCATACCCGGCGGCAAGAATCTTCCGGTCAATTTTACCAATTCCGGAGCCGGATTTTCCGGTTCGGGAGCGGGCGTTACGGCTTCCGGCAAAGGAATAAAATAGAGGCGGATTAAGAAAATACTTAATTTATTTTATATAAATTTATAAAAAAAAGGATTTTTATGTACGACAAGGCTCATATTGCGGGCAAATGGATGCCCGTTTTACATTTTCATCTCCCGTTCGTTCGGCATCCCGAAAGTTCTAAATATTTAGAAGAAGAATGGTATTTCGAAGCGGTCACCGAAACGTATCTTCCGCTTCTCGAATCCTTCGATAATCTTGAAAACGACAATGTGGATTTTAAGCTGACCATATCGCTGACGCCGACCCTGCTTAGCATGATGAACGACGATTTGCTGTCGGAGCGTCTTAAAGATTATGTAAGAATAAGGCTTAAGGTTTTAGACGAAGAGGCTTTCAGGACGGAAGGCGACCCGGATTTTCATCCCGTTACTTTATTTTACAGGCAGAGATATAAAAACTGGTACGAAAAAATTAAAAACGGCGGCGGCAGTTGCCTTATAAACGGATTTCTGAAGCATTTTCAAAAAGGGCATTTAGACATAATAACCTCGGCGGCTACCCACGCATTTTTAATTTCCATGGTCGGAGAGCCTGAGGCGATAACGGCGCAGATAGAACTCGGAATAGAAACCCATAAGGATATTCTCGGCATTACGCCTAAAGGCATATGGCTTCCTGAATGCGGATATACGGAAGGATTCGACGCAATCCTTAATAGATACGGAATTTATTATACTTTTTTAGACCAGCACGGCATAGATATGGCAAATCCAGCGCCGGTAAACGGCTGTTTTTCCCCTATCGTTTCCCCTTTCAACGTGGTTATGTTCGGCAGGGACCCTGAAAGTTCAAGGCAGGTCTGGTCTTCTAAGGAAGGATATCCGGGAACGCCCATATATAGGGAGTTTTATAGGGACGTAGGTTTCGACTTAGATTTGCCGCATCTCACCCCTTTGAGGCACGGAAGCCTTAAGACGTTTACAGGGCTTAAGTATTATGCCATTACCGGGCAGGGCAATTATAAGGACGCTTACAGGCCGTCGGCGGCTAAAAGGCAGGCTTATGAGCACGGAGCGCAGTTTGTGTACCACAGGGAACTTCAAACCGAATATCTAAAAGATTTTATGGACGAGCCGATAGTAGTGTCGATGTACGATGCCGAACTTTTCGGCCACTGGTGGTTCGAGGGCCCATGGTGGCTCGAAGCCGTTTTCAGGAGAATGGACGAAAATAATTTCGTAAAACCGGCAAAAGCCGTCGATATTTCCGATAAAACTATTTCCAAGCTAGAAGCCCTGCTGAAAAAGTCAGGCGCCGCGAATTCTATCGTTTCGCCGGATATTTTAAAGGAAATTAACATAAATAATGCCAGAAACGGCGTATTTATCGCGCAGCCGGCTACGTCGTCATGGGGAGGCGGGGGATACGCCGAGGTATGGCTTAACGGTAAAAACGACGCGCTTCAGCCTTTTTTGTCCGATACCGCGGCAAGGTTAATAGATATTTGCAAAAATGGATATAATCGTGTAAAATATCCCGAAGTTCTAAATCAGGGGGCAAGGGAGCTTATTCTTGCCCAATCAAGTGACTGGCCGTTCATGCTTACGACTGGACAGGCGGTCAGTTATGCCGAAAGAAGAGTCAACGCCCATATCGTTAGAGCGGAAAAATGCATACTGATGTCGATAGGCGAAGAGCCTTTCGACAAAGAGTGGTTCGAAGGCATATCTAAAAAAGACAATCTGTTTCCGCGCCTGAACGCTAAGGATTTATATGGGAAAAACGTGTGTTAGAATTTTAGAATCTGCGGAAGGAATAATAAAGGGAATATATAATAGATGAACTTGGTATTATGGTGGCATATGCATCAGCCCGACTACAGGGATATAAACGGCGAGTTTATGCTTCCATGGGTTTATCTCCACGCAATAAAAGACTATATAGACATGCCGTTAAATATAGCGGCCTGTTCCGGCATGAAAGCAAACATAAATATTACCCCCGTTTTAATAGACCAGTGGCAGGATTATAATTACCGCATAGAAAAAGCTCTCGGCGAAAGAAACGCGGCTAAAGCCGCAGGCATTTTACCCGACCGCTTTTTAAGGGCGCTTCTTCTTGAAGAATTGGACGAAGATGCGAAGTCGTGGATGTTAGACCATTATAACTGGGCCAACCATGAGCGGATGGTATCGCGATACCAAAACTATAAAAGGCTTTACGACCTTGCCTCGGACTACGACAATCGTTACTATCTGAACGACGTTTTTTATTTTGACCTTTGCGTATGGTTTCATCTTGCATGGTGCGGAGAATGGATTAAAAAATACGACCCCGTTATAAATTTTTTTCTTAGAAAAGGCTCTAATTATACGTTGAACGACAGAAGGCTTTTGCTTAAAAGGCTTTTAGAGTGGATGAAATACGGACTTTCGCTTTACGGGTTTCCCGCAAACAAAAATGAACCGGCTCCGGCTTCATTTCCAGAATATCCCGATTTAATCGAAAACAGTAAGCTAAACGAGCTAAACGGCAAAAAAAAAGGAGAATACTCCGTTACGCATTCCCCGCATTATCATCCTATTATACCGCTTCTTTTGGACGTCCACTGCGGGGCCATATCCGCCCAGATGACCGACATAGCCTACGAACCGCTTTATATCGAAAAATACGCCGGCGGGCTCGAAAGCGCGAAAAGGCATTTAGACTCGTTAAACGGCTATTACCGGTACGGCAATACTAAAATAAAAGCATTATGGCCGTCCGAGGGAGCGCTTTCTTCGGAATCGCTCGACCTTTTTAACGATTACGGAATAAATATCTGCGCAAGCGGGGAAGAACTGCTTTCTTCGTCTATGGGCATCGATACCCATATGCCCGCATTTGCTCAGGGAAAAAATATAATACCTTTATACAGGGTTTATAAATGGAAAAATACCGGACTTAAAATTATATTCAGGGATTCCGGACTTTCCGACCTGATAGGTTTTACGTATGGAAAATGGCGCGGAGACGATGCGGCCAAAAACCTTATAGACAAGCTTAACAGGATAGACGATTTCGATAAAGGCGCGGTCGTTTCGATTATATTGGACGGCGAAAACGCATGGGAATATTATTACGAAAACGGCTTCTATTTTTTAAACGATTTGTATTCCCTCATATCCTCGTCCGTTAAAATAAATCCTATGCTGTTAAACGAGGTTTTCGACGCGTACGCAGAAGACGACTGCGTTAAACTCGACTATATAATGCCGGGCTCATGGGTGAACGGGAATTTGCGGATGTGGGTCGGAGAAGAGCAGAAAAATAAGGCATGGACATTGCTGAACGAAGCAAAAAACATGCTTTTGCGTTCTATCGAAAACGAAAAAATTAATAAAAAAGATGTCCAAATATGCCTAAAAAACCTTATGGCGGCAGAAGGTTCCGACTGGTTCTGGTGGCTGGGCGAGGACCAGCCGCTTTTTTCGCAGTCTTCCATGGAGCAGATTTTTAGGAATTTTTTAAAGAACATATATTCAGCGGCAGGCGAGCCTCTTTCTTTACAGCTGTTCGAGTCCTTATCTTCGACTAAAAAGATTATAGCGGAAATGGGCGGCATGATGAAAAGGGGCCATGAGCAATAACAAATTATGGCTAATTTTATTTTAGGTTTCCACTGTCATCAACCTATAGGAAATTTTGATTCCGTTTTCAAAAGCCTTCACGAAAAATCTTATTCCCCGCTTATAAAAGTTCTTACGAAGTTTCACGTAAAATTTTGCTTTCATGCCTCCGGAGCGCTTTTCGAATGGTGGGGAAAAAACGACCCGGAATTTATAAGGTTAATTGCGGACGGCGTCGAAAGCGGAGAGATAGAGCTTATAGGCGGCGGTTATTACGAGCCGATACTTGCCATGATACCTCAAAAAGACAGGATAACCCAGCTCGAAATGATGAATAAAACTTTAAAAAGGTTTTTCGGAAAATATCCCGGAGGGGCATGGATTACCGAACGCATATGGCAGCCCGACATAATAAAGGATTTAAAAGAGGCAGGTTTAAATTTTGCTTTTCTGGACGACTTTCAGTTTTTTCAGGCTGGAGTATCGGAAAACACCGTCGATAATATATTCAGGACGGAATATAACGGCGAATATTTAGACGTTTTTCCCATACACGAAAGGCTGAGATACAAGCTCCCGTTTGCCGAACCCGGCGAATCTTTAAATGAAATATTATATTTTAACGGGAGGCATTCCAATATTTCCGTGATGTTCGACGACGGCGAAAAGATGGGTGGATGGCCGGATACTTACGAATGGGTTTACGGCAGAGACGGAAAAAAAGGCTGGTTAGAAGATTTTATTAATCTGGCGAATTCCGCCGCCGGTTTTTCCCGTATAAATTTTATTCTTCCTTCCGATATTTTAAAGACAGAGAGCGTAAGAATCCCCGTTTATCTGCCAATTTCAAGCTACAGGGAAATGGGCGAATGGACTCTTCCGCCGGAAAAAAGACGCAGCTATGAATCGATAAAAGCAAGAAATTCTAATGCGCCGCTGAGCGGAGGCATATGGCATAACTTTTTAACCCGTTATCCGGAGGCAAACCTGCTTCATAAAAGAATGGTTAATTTAAGCTATAAAATGAATTGCGCGGCAAAAGCAAACGGCGGATATCCCGAAGAAGCGTTAAACGAACTTTTGAAATCGCAGGCTAACGACGCATACTGGCACGGCGTTTTCGGAGGAATTTACCTTCCGCATCTCAGGAGGGCGGTGCATAAAGCATTTATAACGGCGTACCGCTTATACATGGATGGGCTGGGGAAAGGCTCGGAAAAAGATTATTACGATTTTGACATGGACGGGGAAAAAGAGATTTTTTTTTACGGCAATTGCTGGCTTGCCGTATATAAACCTTCGGCGGGTTCTTTTATAGCGTTAGATTATGCCGGAAAAGATTTATTCCATTCGTTAGGAGACGTGTTCTGCCTTCATAGCGAGTACGATATCCTTAAACTTAAGGAAAACGCCTTTAAAGTAACCGCGGATAACGGAAATACGGATAACGGAAATCCGCGCCCAAAAGACGGCGGAAATAACGCGGAAATCCCTCCCGAAACTATACACAGGGACGTAAAATACCCTTCGGATTTATCCGAAAAGGATTTAAAAATATATCCGGATTTGCTTCCGGCATTTGAAATTTTATTTAACGAAAAGCGGATTTCTTTTAAAAACGAGGTTGTAAAAGAAGACCCGGATAAAAAGTCCGTTTTCCTCGAAACTTCCGGTTTTTTGAAAGAAGATTCTGAACCTGCGGCTTTTAACGGCGTCGAAGCGCTTGCGGACTTAAAGATAAAAATAGGCGAAGCTTTAGAATTTTCCGTAAATTATAAGCCGCAAGCGTGCGGAAACTTAAATATTATTTTTAGATTTGCATTTCCCGCGGGAGACGGACCGGCTTCGAATATCGATATAGGCGGAGACGTAAAAGGGCTAAACAGTTATATAGAAAAAGAGTTCTGCGCCGGCGCCGATAATTTTATATATTTAACTGATTCGTTCTGGGGCGGCAAAGTTATTTTAAAGGAACGCACGGAATGCGATTATTTAAAAAAATACGGCATGCTTATTAAGCCCATAACTACTATTTCTCTTTCGGAAAGCGGATACGAAAGGATTTTTCAGGGAGTAGAACTTAAATATAATTTCAATTTAACGCCGGAAGGCGGTTTTAGTAGTATAATAATATTAGACATAGAAAAAATATCCGTTTAACAAAAAATAGCATTAGGGCGGGAAAGTCAATGCGGCTCAAACGTAACTTAAAAAAAATAAAAACGTAAATTCGGGAAAAGCGGGTCTAAAAATGGGAGAGTTCAACGGCGATATATGGTTTGTAGGGGCGGAAATGGCTCCTTTGGTTAAGGCGGGGGGGCTAGGCGACGTAATGGGCAGCCTGCCGAAGGTTTTGCTGAAAGCCGGCATAAACGTCAGGGTAGTTATTCCTTACTATAAAAATATAATTCCAAAAAATCTTATAACCATAAAAGAGGCTTATCCTGCGGGAAAAGTAAATTTCGGAGAAATTCCTTTTGAATTCGGGATTAAAACGGGTTTTGCGGAGGGAGAAATACCCATCGTGCTCATAGAGCAGAACCATTTTTTTAACCGCGAAGACGTTTACGGTCCCCACAGCGGCGCCTGCGGCTACAAGGACAATCTCTGGAGATACGCGATGCTTGCCCACGGGGCGGCTTACGCGATGAAGATTTTAGGAATTCCTCTCGTCGTCCATACCCACGACTGGTCGGGCGGACTCGTTCCCGCGGTTATAAGGCAGACGTTCGGCAATAAAAAAGTTCAAATCGAAACGGAAGGCGTATTGAAGGCAAAGCTAAGCCGGCATATAAATGCAAAAGGGCTGAGACCCGCCGTCGTTTTTACCGTCCATAACCTTGGATATCAAGGAGTTTACGGCATAGACGATTTTTACGATATCGGCATAGATTTTAAATATAATTCTTCGTCCGCGTATGAACATTTTGGGACGCTGAACAGCCTCAAAGGCGGAATTAAGCTCTCCGATGCCGTTACTACGGTAAGTCCGGCGTACGCGAATGAAATTACTACCCCCGGTTTCGGTTTCGGACTCGACGGCGAATTGAAAAACCTTCGGAACGAAGGAAGGCTCAAGGGAATACTTAACGGAATAGATTTGGATTACTGGAATCCGAAAGCGGATAAATTTATAAGCCGCAATCTAAACTTAAAAGAAGAAAGATATAGGCTTAAAGATTACGAGGATTGGAAGGATTTTAAGCTGGCAAATAAAAAAGCCCTTTTTTCGGAAATTTCGCTTCCTCCCAAGAAGGACAAAAATGGAAGGCCCTTTCCGCTGGTGGGCATAGTAAGCAGGCTGACGGAAGAAAAAGGCATAGACGAATTTCTGGATTCCCTTTTTAAATGGAACGATTTTCCGTTTCAGGTCGTTATTCTGGGAAGCGGGAAAGACTATATAGAAAAAAAAGCGGCATATCTGGCGGAATTATACAGGGATAGGATTTATGCTCAAACAGGCAGATACGACGAGGCTTTGTCCCATAAGATATATGCGGCGGCGGATATCTTCGCGATGCCTTCCAAGTTTGAACCGTGCGGATTGTCGCAGATGATAGCCATGAGATACGGCTGCGTTATTTTAGCGGGCGATACGGGAGGACTGCACGATACCGTTTCGGATATAACGGACAGGCATGCCAAAGAACCTTCGGGCGTTTTGATAAAACATATAGACGCCAACGCCGTTTCGTGGGGGCTTAACGAATTGTATAATATTTATATAAACGAAGGAGAAAAATGGCGGAATATCGTAATAAACTCCGCTAATAAACATTTCGGCTGGGACGATTCGGCAAAAGTTTACGAAAATCTTTATTACGACGTTCTCAAAAAGAATTAAACAGAAGGAGCAGGCATTGAACCTTTGGCTTTCGGTCAAAATTGCATCCTTGATATCTGCCGCAGCAATTTTAATTATACTTGCGATAAAAAGAACGGAGTTCGGCGGTTTTTTTGAAAAAGGAGGGCTTTCAGGGCTTTTTTTATTTGCGGTTTTTATACCTATTAACGACGGATTGGCTATTTTCGGCATGGTTGCGGCAATAATATTTTTTATTGCCTATAAAATTGCCGGACGCGATAAATCTATTACTAAAACCGGTTTTAATGCGCCGCTTCTAATTTATGCCGCAATAGTCCTGTCTTCGTTTATCTGGACATACAGCTTTAAGGACAGCTTAAACGAAGGCGGAGAGATAGCCTATTTCACGCTTTTCTTTTTTGCGGCGGCGGGTTTTTTAAATTCAAAGAAAAGAATAGATTTTATCGTTTACGCGTTTACTTTTTCTATAAGCGCCGCTATAATTTACGGTTTTTTTCAGGGATTTTTTATAAACGCCCTTCATTCGCCGAACAGGCTGACCGGACCGATAGGAAACTGGACGGGTTTCCCGGTACAGGTATCGTACGGCTTAGTCGTAATAATCGCTTATTATATATTAGATTTTAAAAAGGAAAGCAAAAAATTAACCGGTATACTTAAAAAAATTCCGGGCAAGGCGCTTGCGGTTTTTTTCGGATTTATTCTTTTTGCCGGGTTTTTAGATATAGTTTTTGCAAAGGCAAGGTCGGCATGGTTCGGAATTTTGGCGGCGGTTTTTTTGTTGATGTATCTAAAGTCCAAAAAACTTTTTTTTACGGTTTTGATTTTAATTTTAGTTTTAAATATCGGTTTTTTTTCGATTTCAAAAACGTTTAAAAGCAGAATTTTTTCGATGTTCAATCCAAAGATTTACAAATTAGAACTTAAAAATCACGGCGATATAGAAAGCCACATAGCTTTAATAGAATCCGCATGGGCGGTTTTTAAAAGATATCCTTTGACCGGCGTCGGAGCGGGCGCATTCTCCAAATATTTCGACGAGCATAAAGAAGTCAGATTCCCATGGTATTATAATCCAAAAACAGGCAAAAAACTTTACGATTTATACGACGACTGGCCGGAGAACGGCTATATGCAGACGCTTGCCGAAACCGGAATATTCGGCTTTATAGCTTTAATGTGGCTTTTTTTCCTTGCGTTAAAGATGCCGTATAAACTTTTTAGGGATTCCGGCGATAAATTTAAAAGAAAAGCCGCCGCAATGACCATGGGAGTCAGCATAGTTTTTTACGGGTCTTTTGCCGGAGTTTCCAATATGTCCAACGACGAGCTTTCCAACCTCTGGCTTTTTTTTCTTGCGGTATTTGCGGCGGTTAACGCGCTGCCGGATTCGGGAAAAATCCGGAGCAATAATCGTCGGCAATAAACAGTACGATAAATTAAGATATGTTATCCCAAAGAAGCAAAATCCTTGCGCAGTATTTTTATGTTCTATCGGCGGCTTTCGTCTGCGGCGCTTTTTTTACCGCTTTTATCACATATAATCTGACTGCTCCTTTTATTGTCGGATACAGGCTTTATCCTATTTCCGATTATTTATGGCTGTTGCTTCCGATAGCTTTCTTTTTTTACCTGCTGCTTTTTTTATTCGGAATGTATTTGGACCTTAACGCCGAAGGGATAAAATCCGACTCGTTAAAACTTTTCGAAATAACGGCCGTATCCGTTTTCTTGATTTACGCCTTTCTTTTTATGCTCAAAGTTTCATACGTTTCGAGGCTCTTCATAGGGTATTTTGCCGCATATTCATATTTATCGCTTATTCTGGCCGATTACGCGGGGAGAAAACTTACCGCCAACCTTAAAAGAAGGGGTTATTCCATCAGGAATATCGTAATAGTTAAAGGGGAGTTTTCAGGCTTGCGGCCCGACAACGGAAAAAACGTTTCCAAAAAAAGCGGCATAAAAGATATCGTGGTATCGAGCGGATACCTCGGCGTAAAATTAGTTAACGAAATAGATAAAAAAGATTTAGGCGGCCTTATCGAATTTGTATCGAATAACCCGGTGGACGAAGTTATATTCGATATTAAGGGCGAAGAGTTCGCCGATATAAAAGACGTCATTCTGCTTCTCGAAGAAAAGGGAATAACCGTTAAAATACCCACAAATTTTTTACCGTTTAAATATTCCAAGGTTTCGTTCGAAAAAGTCGGCGAATATCCGGTTATTTCGTTTTACACCTCTCCCGAAGACGATATAAAGCTTTTTGCCAAAAGACTTATAGATATAACGGGTTCTTTTATCGCTATCGTTATTTTTTTTATTCCTGCGTCTATTATCGCAGTTTTAATAAAAATAGATTCTAAGGGAAGCGTTTTATATAAGAGCAAAAGGGTCGGCAAAAACGGAAGGCTCTTTACTTTTTATAAATTTAGGACTATGCATAAAGGAAGCGACGAGTTAAGAAAAGAGTTCATCGAAAAATACAGCAAAGACGGAATAGAGATAAAACTGAAAGACGACCCCAGAATAACGCCCTTTGGAAGATTTTTAAGAAAAACGAGCCTCGACGAACTCCCTCAGTTTTATAACGTGCTCAGAGGCGATATGAGTCTCGTAGGTCCTAGGCCCCCTATGCCGGACGAGGTTTCCAAATACAGCATAAAACAGAGGAGAAGGATTTCAATGAAGCCTGGCATAACCTGCCTATGGCAAATAAGCGGACGAAGCAGGCTCGGCTTTGACGACAGGGTCGAATTAGACTTGAAATATATAGACAACTGGTCGCTGAAGCTCGATTTCATAATTATCCTAAAAACGCTGCCGGCGGTTATATTTGCCAAAGGAGCGCTGTAATTAATAAACGCGGCAAACGCCGGCAAGTAAGGGGAAAAGGCTTTTACTTTAGTCGATAAGGAGGTTTAAAAAAGAGATTTAATAACCCGCGTTTCAAAAATGCGTCCGTGTTTAAAAACCTGTTTACTTTTTAAAAAAATTGTTTTAAAATAAAAAAATATTCCGTATTTTTTATTTTAAAAATACGAAACAGCCTGCAGGAAGCAGGTTTTTCTCTTAGTCCGTCTGTTGCCGTTAGTTTATCTAAAAATCAAACGCCTGTTTAATTTTCATTGCATAAAAAAATTATTGATAAGTTTTTGCATTAATATTAATATTAATAATTAAATCGGGAGGATTTAATTTATGGGACAAAGTTTAACGAACAAAATTTTAAGCTTGCATCTTGTAAGCGGTAGTTTAAAACCCGGCGAAGAAATCGCCATAAAAATCGACAGAACCCTCACGCAGGACGCGACCGGAACGATGGCTTACCTACAATTCGAAGCTATCGGCGTGCCTAAGGTCAAGACCGATTTATCGGTCAGCTTCATAGACCACAATACCCTTCAAACCGGATTTGAAAATGCGGACGACCACAGGTTCTTGCAGACCGTCGCCGCAAAATACGGAATATTTTACTCTAAGGCCGGAAACGGCATATGCCATCAGGTTAATCTCGAGAGATTCGGCGTTCCCGGAAAGACTCTTTTGGGTTCGGACAGCCATACGCCGACGGCGGGAGGCGTCGGGATGATAGCTATCGGCGCCGGCGGACTCGACGTTGCGGTGGCAATGGGCGGCGGAGCGTTTTATATGACCGCTCCAAAGGTCGTTTTGGTTAAACTTTCCGGAAAACTGCCGGGCTGGGTTTCCGCAAAAGACGTTATTTTAGAGCTTTTAAGAAGACTTACCGTGAAGGGCGGCGTAGGGAAAATTTTCGAATACGGCGGAGAAGGCGTAAAAACGTTGACCGTGCCGGAAAGAGCCGTCATTACCAATATGGGAGCCGAACTCGGCGCCACGACCTCCGTTTTTCCGAGCGACGATATGACCATGGAATTTTTAAAAGCCGAAGGAAGGATAGGCGATTATGCCCCGCTTTCAGCCGACGCGGACGCGTTTTACGACGAAGTCATAGAAATTGATTTAAGCTCTTTGGAGCCACTTGCCGCCAAACCCCACATGCCTGACCAGGTTGCCAAGCTTAGCGAATTGAAAGACATAAAAGTTGACCAGGTAGCCATAGGAAGCTGCACCAATTCTTCATATGCCGACTTAATGACCGTAGCGGGTATATTGAGGGGCAAAAAGGTCCATCCGGATGTCAGCCTCGTGATATCTCCCGGTTCCAAACAGGTTTACGAAATGATAGCAAAAAACGGCGCGCTTGCCGAATTGATAGCCTCCGGAGCGCGCATACTTGAATCTACCTGCGGACCCTGCATAGGCATGGGTCAGGCTCCGCGTTCGGGAGCGGTTTCCTTAAGGACGTTCAACCGTAATTTCGAAGGAAGAAGCGGTACGAAGGACGCCAAGATTTATCTTGTTTCCGTTCAAACCGCGGCCGCTTCGGCATTGACCGGCTATATAACCGACCCAAGAACTCTCGGGAAAGCTCCTGAAATTAAAATGCCTGAAAAATTCGATATAGACGATTCCATGATACTAAAGCCTTCTACAAATCCGGAAGAGGTCGAGGTTTACAGGGGGCCGAACATTAAACCGCTTCCTATACAGCAAAAACTTTCTGAATCCATGGGGGGGAAGGTCCTTCTCAAAGTAGGAGACAATATAACCACCGACCATATAATGCCCGCGGGTTCTAAAATACTCCCCCTGCGTTCCAATATACCCGCCATATCGAAATATGTTTTCGAACCGGTCGACCCCGCTTTTTCGGAAAGAGCGTTAAAAGAAAAGGGCGGTTTCGTAATAGGCGGAGAAAATTACGGGCAAGGTTCAAGCAGGGAGCATGCCGCACTTGCCCCTATGTATCTTGGCGTTAAGGCCGTTATAGCAAAATCTTTTGCAAGAATTCATTTTGCGAATCTCGTTAATTTCGGAATTTTGCCTCTAACGTTCGAAAACCCCTCCGATTACGATAAAATAGACCAGGGAGACGAACTTTACGCTCCCGATATTTTAAAAGAATTGAACGCGGGCATGCCGATTAAATTTATAAATAAAACAAAAGGGAACGCGGAATTAAAATTTAAATATAATTTAACCGAAAGGCAGGTTAAAATAATTAAAGAGGGCGGATTATTAAATGAAACGAAAGCCCTTCATTAGCGTTAGGCAATTTTAATGTTTGCATCGGAATTCAATAAGAATGTCAAAAGGGTTCTTGTCTCCTATAAAAAAGGCGCCGAGGAAGCAAAGAAATCCGCGGATTACGTTTGCGGACTATTCAGGCGCAACGGCATAGAAGGCGCAGTAAGGCCGAGCATGGGCATAACGGCTGCAGACGCCAAAGACGTCGGACTGGTGATAGTTTGCGGAGGGGACGGAACTCTTTTGATTACGCTTGGAAAAATTTTCCCCTTAGAGGTTCCGATTATAGGAATAAATTTCGGCACTCTGGGCTTTCTGGTTGAAATTTCCGAAAGCCAGAAAAAAGAGGCGGTCGAAAAATTTTTCGACGGCTCTCTCGAATTTATTCCTAGAATTGCCCTAAATATCGAGATATTTAGAAAAGGCAAATCTATCGAAAAATTAGTTTCGTTAAACGAAGCAACCATAGCAAGGGAAAAGAGCATTCACGCAAGAGTGATTAATTTAACCGTTTCCGTCGACGGCGCATGGCTTAACGATTTTAGGGCAGACGGATTAATCGTCGCCACTCCGACCGGTTCGACGGCATATTCTTTATCGGCCGGCGGGCCTATAGTCCAGCCGGACATGGACGCTTTTATTCTGACCCCTATCTGTCCGCATACGCTTTCTAACAGGCCGCTGATAATAAATCCTTGCGAATTAAGGGTAAAAATTTTGCCGCAGGAAAGAGATATTTTTATATCCGCCGACGGCAGGGACGGATTGAAACTTTACGACGGAGACGAGATTGTAATTAAAAAACACCCGTCTAAGGTTTTCCTGTCCGTATCTTTAAATTTTGGCTACTGGGATATATTGAGAACGAAATTAAACTGGTGAAATCCGGATAAAACCCGATAAAGCCTTTTATGCAATGATAAAAAAGATATATATAAAAAATTTTGCCACGATAGACTCTTTAGACATAGATTTTTGCGGCGGCTTAAATGTTTTGAGCGGGGAAACGGGAGCGGGGAAAAGTATAATAATAGAGTCGATTAATTTTCTATTCGGAAGAGCGAAAGGAACGGATATTATAAGAACCGGCGAAAAAGAAGGTTTGGTAAGCGCCGTGTTCGAAACGGGCGTCGGCGGCAAAGAAGAAAAAGATTTAGGCGATATTTTGAAAGAATGCGGCATCGAACCGGAAATATCCGGTTTAGAAGGCATATTCTTAAAGAGGACGCTATCCGATGCCGGAAAAAGCAGATATTTTATAAACGGCGAACAGGTTAATAAAAACATACCGGAACGAATCAGCGAAAATTTGGTTAAAATATTCGGACAGAACGACAGGCGTTTTCTAATCGACCCGGACAGCCAGTTAAATTTTCTGGACGAATTTGCCCAAAATCAAGATTTATCTGCCGCCGCCGAAAAATTATATCACGATATAAAAAAAATACATATAGAAAAAGAAGGCCTCGGAAAAAAGATAAATGAAATATCGAGAATAAAAACTATTAATTCTTACATTGTAAGCGACGTTGAAAATCTTGAAATTAAATCCGAAAATTACGACGAAGTTTTAAAAGAAGAGCTTAAAAGGCTTGAGAATATCAACGGCATAAAAGAATATATTTTATCCTCGATAAATTTAATAGACGGCGAAGAATGCGGCATTATTAAAAAATTAAACCTTTTAATACGCAACCTTTCCAGGTTGTCGGAATTAGACCCTGTTTTTAAACAAAAAGAAGAATTGCAAAACGGGGAAACAGTTAAAATTTTGCTTGAAGATATACTTTTATCGTTGGAAAAACATTCTTCTTTCGAAGAGGACGCCGACAGGCTGAACGAAATAAGGCTTAAAATAGACAATATAATAGGCATAGAAAATAAATACGGCGTTTCCGATATCGAAGGACTGTTAAATATTTACGATAAAGCAAAAAAAGAATTAAGCGATATAAGCGGATTAGAAGAAAGGATTTCCGCCATAGAAGACGAATATAGCAATTTAAAGGAAAAGTTCCTTGGCGTTTCGGCCGAATTGCGCGACAGAAGGGCCAAAGCCGCCGCCGTTTTAGAAAGGGAAATCGAAAAAGAGCTTTCATTCCTTGGCATTAAGCCCGTCTTTAAAATAGCTCTGACTCTATTAAATTTCGAGGAAGGTTTTTCGGGAAACGGATTGGACCGCTGTGTTTTTATGTTTTCGGCAAACCCCGGAGAAATTCCTAAACCGCTGTCAAAAATCGCTTCCGGAGGCGAACTTTCCAGAATAAGCTTGTGCATGCTGAAGATTTTAAATAAAAAAAAGGACGACGCTACTTTTATATTCGACGAAATCGATGCCGGAATAGGCGGAGACGTGGCTAATTTCGTCGGAGAGGCGCTAAAGGCTATTTCTAAAGCCAATCAGGTTATTCTCATAACCCATCTTGCGCAAGTGTCGTCGTTTGCGGACGAACATTTTTTTGTTTATAAAGAAGTAATAAACGGAAAGACATATACCAGAATAAAAAATCTTTCGCCGGACGAAAGGATTTACGAAACGGCAAGAATGCTTTCCGGCGATTCAAAAGGCGGGGCGGCAATTCTTCATGCGAAAGAAATTCTTAAAAGGAGAGGCGTTATTGTATAGGACCGGCAGACAAAGATACGAGAAAGGCGGAGCCGCGATTTATTATCCCACCGAAATAGAAATAGAAATAGGCGGGGGCGTTTTAAATCAAAATAAAAATCGTCCGGCAAAAAAAACGGGAAGAACGGTCGAAAGCGGAAAAAGCGCCGCGGTCGCCGTAAAAGCTGTATTAAGGAAAGCTTTGATGTGCGACGTCAAATCGCTCTACGGTTTATTTCTGGAATACTCTAAGGCCGGCGAAATGCTGCCACGCTCTATGAGCGATATATACGAACATTTGCGCGATTTTTATATCGCGGAAATAGAAAACAAAGACGCGGCAGGTTCAAACGAGATAATAGGCGCGTGCGCGCTCACGATAGTATGGGAAAATCTCGCGGAGGTCAGGTCTTTAGCCGTTAAAAGGCCTTACACGAGAAAACGCATCGGAACCGAACTTATAAAAAAATGCGTCGAGGAAGCAAAATTTTTTAAAATCACGAACATTTTTGCACTTACCTATAAGCCGCAATTCTTTGAAAAATCAGGTTTTAAAATTATCGACAAATCCGAGCTGCCCCATAAAATATGGAGCGATTGCATAAATTGCGTAAAATTTCCGGATTGCGACGAAACTGCCGTAATGTTAAAGTTGCAAACCCCATAGACAAAGCCGGAACTTTGTATTATAATGAATAAAGACTTAGCATGAAAATTCTTACAAAAAGGGGGAAATACTCAGCATGTTTAATATTTTTAGAATGGGAGGCTTCTTTGGAGACGGAAGCGAAAACATAGAACAGATAACTCCGGAAGAAGTTCTTAAAAAATTATCGGATGATAAAGGAAAAAATAACGTTAAAATAATAGACGTAAGAGAGCCCAAAGAATTTAGAGGCAATTTAGGGCATATCGAAAATGCCAAACTGATTCCCATTAAACTTTTGCCGTTAAAAATTAAAGAAATGGAAGCGTGCAAAGATAAAGAAATTATCGCCGTCTGCCATACGGGCGCAAGAAGCCGTTCGGCTTGCTCCATACTTAAAAAGCACGGGTTCAATAACGTTTATAACCTTAAAGGCGGCATGCATTCATGGAAAAAATACGGATTCAAGACTAAGATTTAAATTTAAATAAAATATAAAAATGAATAAGCAAAACAACCCGAATAAAGAATTCTATGTTTTCGTCGTATCCGATTCAACCGGAGAAACCGCGGAGAAAGTCGCAAGAGCCGCCATTTCCCAATTTTCGATATACGAAGTCCATTTAAAAAGATTTCTTTTAGTCGATTCGGAATTAAAAATCAGAGAAATAATCACCGAAGCGGCCGATAAAAGGGCGCTGGTCATTTTTACCTTAGTCGAAGACGGGCTTAGAAACATCATGCTTCAGGAATCCGCCGAAAAAGATATCGTCTCAATCGATATCATAGGTCCGGTTTTAAATTCCATATCGAATATTCTAAATCTGTCCCCGGAGAGGAAACCTGGATTGATTCACCGTATTAACGACGAATATTTCAAGAGGATAGACGCATTGGAATATGCGGTAAAACACGACGACGGACAGAGGGCAGACGAAATGCCGGCTTCCGACGCGCTGATTCTTGGAATTTCCAGAACTTCGAAAACGCCGCTGTGCCTGTTTCTAGCGCAAAGGGGATTCAAAGCGGCCAATATTCCGATAATAGACTCTCAAAGCATAGACGAAACGGCTTATAACATGCCGAAAGAAAAAATATTCGGCTTGATAGCGAGTCCGGTCAGAATTTCCAATCTTAGAAAAGAAAGGCTGAAAAGAATGGGACTTCCTCTTTCGCAGGATTATGTATCTAAAGAATCCATCGAAAAAGAACTGAACCATTCAAAAGAAATATATTCCAGATTAAACGCTTACGTTATAGATATTACGGAGAAATCCATCGAGGAAGCTGCCGCCGATATAATCTCTCGCATTAATAACAAGTAAACTAAAATAAAAAGGCGCTGCAAAGTCAAACGGCGGCCGCAGCTTCCGCCTTTTTATACTTTTTATATTTATAAAATTTTAAATAAAAGGAATATATTGCAGATGAAGGTTTTAAAAAAATTTCAAGAAGCCGCAGACCGGGGGGGAGGCGGTAATTTTGACGCCGTAATTTCTCTGGTAAACGATTATTGCGCAAAGAAAGGGGTAAAATTCGAGGCTTATTTATTTGACTCAAAAGTATTAAAGATGGAGTCGGAAAACGGCGAAGTGTCAAATTTTACCAATGCCGAAACATCGGGATTGAATTTAAGGCTGTACAGCAATAAAAAGGTAAGTTTTTCTTACTGCCTCGGACTCGAAGAGCAAAAAATCATAAATGCTTTGGATAACGCCGCTTCTCTTCTAAAGTTTATGGACGAGAACGAATATTTCGATTTTGCCGCAAAGGAAGAAAGCGGACAGGTTACGACTTCTCCGGAAAAATTAGGTATTTATTCCGGAGATTTCGAAAGCATAGGCATAGAAGAGAAAAAACTCCATCTCGCAGAATTAGAGGAAACCGCCTATTCTTACGATAAAAAAATATATAAAGTCGATAAGCCTACTTATTCCGAAACTTTAATATCCAAAAGGTTTTATAATTCCAACGGGCTTGACAGGCTTTCCAAAAAAACTTTTTACGAGATATTTTTATCGGTCGCTTCGCGGAACGGCGCCGATACCGGCTCAGGCTCAGATTTCGATTTTGCCCATAGCTTCGGAGCGTTAAAGTTTAAAAAAACGGCTATGAATGCGGCAAAAAAGGGGGTGGACCAGCTTGGGGCAGGCGCGGCTGCAAGCGGGAATTACGACGTAATATTCGATAATTTTACTTCGTCCGAACTTCTTAGCATATTAAAACAATCCTTTTACTCAAATAACGTATTTAAGAAAAAATCCCTGCTGGAAGGAAAATTGGAAAAAAAGGTTTTTTCCGACAAAATAGATATTATCGACGACGGACTTTTATACGGAGGAACATACTCCGACGTATTCGACGGAGAAGGGGTCGATATGCAAAAAAAGGTTCTATGCGCTTCCGGAGTCGTAAAATCCTTTCTCTACGATATAGAATACGCAAACAGATTCGGAGTAAAATCTACGGGAAACTCTTCCGGCCGGTCTTTTACGCTTCCGCCCGACGTCGGTTCGACCAATTTTTTTATAAAAAACGGCGATACGATGCTCATAGACATAATAAGTTCCATGAAAGAAGGGCTCTATATAAACGAACTTATGGGGCTTCATATGGCAAAGCCTTATACCGGAGAGTTTTCGCTCGGAGCTTCGGGTTTTTATATAGATAAAGGCAGGATAGGTTTTCCCGTAAAAGGCATAGTATTGAGCGGAAACCTGATGGAACTGTTTAACGGCGCGGCAAAAATTGCCGACGATATACGCTATTTCGGCTCTACCGGTTCGCCGTCCATTTTATTTGAAAACGTTAGGGTTTCAGGCAAATAAAAATATATTATAAATAATAATATTAAATATAAAATTAGCGGAGCGTATTCCATTGGTCGTTAAATTATTAAAAAGCATATTGGGAACAAGCAATCAAAGAGAACTTTCCAGACTAAAGCCTTTAGTCGCCAAAATTAATTCCCTGGAAGAAAAATACGCAAATTTTACGGACGGCGGACTTAAAGAAATGACGGCCAAGTTCAGGGAAGACGTAAAAGGGCTTCCAACAAACGAGCAGGACAAAAGATTGAACGATTTGCTTCCCGACGCCTTCGCCGCCGCAAGAGAAGGAATTAAAAGAGCCTTAAATATGCGTCCGTTCGATGTCCAGCTTATAGGAGGCATGGTTCTGCATTCCGGAAAGATTGCCGAAATGGCGACCGGAGAAGGAAAAACCCTCGTAGCGGTTATGCCGGTTTACCTTAACAGTTTAACGGGAAGAGGCGTGCACGTTATTACCGTAAACGATTATCTCGCAAAAAGGGATTCCGCTTGGATGGGCAAGGCTTATGAACTCTTAGGTCTTTCCGTAGGCGTCATAACCAACGAGCTAGACGATGCCGAAAGAAAAAAAGCCTATAATTGCGACGTTACGTACGGCACCAATAACGAATTCGGCTTCGATTACCTTAGGGACAATATGAAATTTTCTTTAGACGACTATGTCCAGAAAGAATTAAATTATGCCATAATTGACGAAGTGGATTCCGTGCTGATAGACGAAGCGAGGACCCCTCTTATTATTTCCGGCGAGTCGGACGAAACCACCGAGTTATACTATAAAGCCGACAATGCCGTGGGTTTTTTGAAAAAAGACGCGGATTACACTGTCGACGAAAAACTTAAGACTGCGATATTGACGGAAGAAGGCATCGAAAAGGTCGAAAAAACCCTGAATATAAAAAATATTTACGACCCGAGGCATCTGGACGCGCTTCATGCCGTCAACCAGTCTTTAAGGGCGCACGCCTGTTATTTCAGGGACGTGGATTACTTGGTGCAGGACAATCAGGTCGTTATCGTCGATGAATTTACCGGACGGCTTATGAACGGCAGGCGTTACGGGGAAGGGCTTCATCAGGCGCTTGAAGCAAAAGAGCGCCTTAACGTAGAGGGGGAAAACCAAACCTTAGCCACGGTAACTTTTCAAAATTTTTTCAGGATGTATAACAAGCTTGCGGGCATGACCGGCACCGCCGATACCGAAGCCGAGGAATTTAAAAAAATATACAATCTCGACGTAAACGTCATACCGACCAATAAGCCTATGATAAGAAAAGATTTCACGGATTTGGTCTTTGCGACCGAACCCGAAAAATTTAACGCCGTAGCGCAGGAAATAATCGAAAAATATAATGCGGGGCAGCCCGTTCTGGTTGGAACCGTTTCGGTAGAAAAATCCGAAAGGCTAAGCGGCATTTTAAAGAAAAAAGGAATTCCGCACTCCGTCCTTAACGCAAAAAATCATGCAAAAGAAGCGCAGATTATAAGCGGAGCCGGACAGAAAAAATCCGTAACCATATCGACGAACATGGCCGGAAGAGGCACCGATATCGTGCTTGGAGAGGGGGTGGTCGAACTTGGGGGGCTTCACGTTATAGGAACGGAAAGGCACGAATCGAGGCGCATAGACAATCAGTTGAGGGGAAGGTCCGGAAGGCAGGGCGACGTCGGTTCTTCAAGGTTCTACGTGTCTTTAGAAGACGACCTCATGAGAATATTCGGCTCGGAAAGGCTTGCGCCGTTTCTCGAAAGATTAGGATTAAAAGACGGACAGGCGATAGAACACGGCATGATTTCCAAGGCCATAGAAAATGCGCAGAAAAAGGTGGAAGGGCATAATTTCGATATAAGAAAAAATCTCATAGATTACGACAATGTTATGAACAAACAAAGAGAGCTTATATATTCTTACAGGAGAAGAATCCTGCAAATAGATGAGCTTTCCGAAATTTACGAAGAGATAGATTTTGACGTAAAATCCCTCACAGAATCTTATTTCGAAGACTATATTCCGGAAAAATCCCATAGCGAAAATTGGGACATGGAAGGTTTTTTGGAGGTGGCAAAAGTAAATTTATCCATAGATTTCTTATCGATGCCGCCGGAGTCGTTTAATTTAGCTACGGTTACAGATTCTAAAATGGAAGAAGGCAAGGAAGGCAAAACCGCCGGTTCCGCCGTAAAAAAAGACGAACTGCTCGCCGCGCTTAAGAAAATGCCGAGGAGCGGTTTTTTAAATATGGTTTCCGATTTAATTAAAAAAGCCGTATATGCTAAAACAGAATCTTTTCCTAAGGAAGAGCGGGTCAACATATTAAAGGCTTTGTATCTGCAGGCCGTAGACAGCCTGTGGAAGGATGCGCTGACATCCTTGGAAGCGCTAAAGGAAGGCATAGGATTAAGAGGCTATGCGCAGGTAAATCCTTTAATAGAATATCAAAAAGAAGCATACGGTTTATTTATAAATATGCAATTCAGAATGAAAGAAGAAGCGTTAAATTCCATTATGACCGTTCAGTTCGAGGAAAGCATGGGCGCAAACGATATATTCGCGGGCGCAGGGCTTTATTCCGAGGATATCGTATTAACTCATAACGAAATAAATGCCGAAACGGGCGAAAAACAAAAACCTATCGTAAAACCTAAAAAAATAGGAAGGAACGAGCCTTGCCCTTGCGGCAGCGGCAAGAAATATAAAAACTGCCATGGAAAAAATCAATAATTTTTTATTTTCTGGTAAATCCTGCGGATTAAAAAAGAATAAAGATTTAGATATCGGGCTAATGATATCCGATATGCCTTTGCGCGTCAGCGCGGTTTTTACCAAAAATAAGGTGAAGGCCGCCCCGGTCATAATTTCTAAAAGCCGGTCCAAAAATATTATCAAAGCTTTAATCGTAAATTCCGGAAACGCAAACGCCTGCAACGGAAAATACGGGATAACCGATGCCCGAAAGGTCGTAGAATCGGTTTCAAAAGAAACCGGTATTAATTCCGAGAATATCTTTATATGTTCCACGGGCGTCATAGGCGAAAGACTGAATGTTCCGTTAATAGCAGGTGCCGTTCCCGAATTGGTTAAATCGGCAAAAAACGGCGGATTTGAAGATTTTTCGAAATCCATAATGACCACGGACACTTTTTCCAAGACGGCGTCCAAAGATGTTTTGCTGGACGGCGTAAAATATAAAATAATAGGAACCGCAAAAGGTTCCGGCATGATAATGCCTGATATGGCCACCATGCTTGCTTTTATATTTTCGGACATACCCTTAAAGAAGGAAACCGCCGATAAAATGTTCGGGGAATGCGTCGAAAAGTCGTTTAATTCCATAACGGTTGACGGAGACACCTCTACCAACGATACCGCCGCATTTTTTTATCCGGATTCCGTTTACGGTTTACGGGGGCTAAAGAGTCCCTTAATTAAAGAATCCGCCGCAAATTATAATATCGTCAAAAAAGCTCTTTTCGAAATATGTTTCGAACTTGCAAAGATGATAGTAAAAGACGGAGAAGGAGCTACAAAACTTATAAAAATTACGGTTAAGAACGCCTATACCGAATCCGCCGCAAAGAAAGCCGCCATGACGGTGGCAAATTCCCCGCTTTTTAAAACCATGATTACGGGGCAGGATTTAAACTGGGGGAGAATAATGGCGGCTGTCGGAAGGTCGTCCGTCAGGATGAAACCCGAAAAAATAGATATCTATATAAACGGTAAAATAATTGCGGAAAATTCAACCGCTTCTAAGGAGTTAAGCAAGACGGCGGAGAAAACCCTTTTGTTTCCCAAAGAAATAGATTTGAAAATAGATTTAAAATGCGGAAAAAGCGAATGGACGGTTTTGACCTGCAATCTGACCAAAAAATACATAGATATAAACGCTTCATACAGGAGTTAGCATTTTTCCTAAAGAATTTATGAAAATTCCCGTCCTGTATTACCACAAAATAGATTATCCAAAAAAAAATGCGGTGTATAAAGGCCTTTATGTTACGCCAAAGCAGTTTAAAAGACAGATGCTCCTGTTAAGGTTCTTAGGTTATAAAACCGTAACGCCTAAAGATGTTTTAGCGTTCGTCAAAGGCCATAAACCGCCGGCGCGCAAGCCTTTATTGATTACTTTCGACGACGGCTACGAGAATAATTATTTAAACGCGTATCCGGTATTAAAAGAAGCCGGTTTTTCTTCGCTGATATTTATCAGCACCGGTTTCATCGGAAAAAAAAATGCCGTATCGGATGAAAGAGAAAGCGTTCCCGAAGATTTTTTGAATAAAAGCGAAATTAAATCAATGTTTAACGAAGGATTTTTTATCGGCTCCCACGGAATCAACCACTATTATTTGGACGGATTGGAAGAAGGCGTTTTAATAGGCGAACTGATAGCTTCCAAGGCTTATCTTGAAAGCATACTTGAAACGAGTATAGATTTTTTTTCTTATCCGTTCGGAGCATATAACGCCGACGTTATGAGGGCCGTTAAAAAAGCCGGTTATCTGGGAGCGTTTACCACGGTAAGAGGCAAAATAGGCGTTGGAGACAATTCTTATGAATTAAAAAGAATTTCCGTTAACGGGTATAATAATATTTTTAATTTTCTCTATAAAATAATTTTCTTGCAATAAATGTATAAAAATGATAAAAAAATAAGCTTAGCGTATTATAATATAACATTTAACCAAATCGTACCCGTCGTAGTAATTTGTGCTTGAAGCTGTTACCTGCGGCGGGGAGAAAAAAGCACAAAAGGAGATTAAAAATGCCGTTTAACGTTACAATCAAACAGTTATTGGAAGCAGGAGTCCATTTCGGACATCAGACCAAAAGGTGGAATCCCAAAATGAAACCCTATATTTACGGGGCAAGAAACGGGGTGCACATAATCGACCTTCAAAAATCGCTGCCTTATATAGCGGCGGCTTACGACAAGCTCTCGGAGATGGGCAGGGAAGGCAAAACAGTCCTTATTATCGGCACGAAAAAACAGGCAAATTCTATCGTAGTAGAAGAGGCAAAAAGATGCGGCATGCCTTACGTAAACGAAAGATGGCTCGGCGGAATGATTACCAATTTTGCGACCATTAAGATTTCCATCAAAAGATTAAAAGAACTTGAGTCCCTTAAAGAATCGGAAGAATTTTCCAAGTTTACAAAAAAAGAAATGGCGAAAATGGAAAAAGAAATAATTAAACTCCAAAAAGTTCTTAACGGGGTAAGAGACTTAGATAGAATTCCGGACGCCGTTTTTATAGTCGATGTGCACCATGAGATAATCGCGGCTCAGGAGTCAAGAAGGCTCGGCATTCCTATTATAGGCGTTGCCGACACGAACGCCGACCCGGATATGGTAGATTATCTTATTCCGGGAAACGATGACGCAATAAGAGCGATAAAGCTGATCTTAAGCACGATGGCCGATGCCATTATAGAAGGAGTAAATATTCGCATGGAAAAATCGGGATTGGGCAAAACGGGCGCAGTTCCCGAAACGAGCATTACCGAAGAAACTTTTGCCGCCGCCGGCCAAATAGTTCCCGATGTTTCCGGGCAGAGCGGCGAAGAATCGGATATATCTATCTAACCGTAAATAAAATTTTACATACCGGAGGAAAATAATTGGAAAAATCAGTAATTATAACGGCAGAGCAAGTTAAAAACCTTCGCTCCGTGACGGCGGCCGGCTTCGTGGATTGCAAAAACGCCCTTACGGAAACCGGCGGCGATTTAGATAAAGCCGTCGAGATATTAAGAAAAAAAGGTCTGGCCAAGGCGCAAAAAAAAGCCAGCAGAGAGGCGAAAGAAGGCTTAATCCATTCCTATATCCATGCCGGCGGAAGAATAGGGGTTTTGTTGGAAATAAACTGCGAAACGGATTTTGTCGCAAGAACGACCGAATTTCAAGAACTTGCAAAAAATATAGCCATGCATATAGCCGCTTCAAATCCTATTTACGTTAAAAGAGAAGCGGTTCCGCCGGAAATTATAGCAAAAGAAAAGGAGATTTACAGGGAACAGCTTGCCTCCATGGATAAGCCTCAAGCCGTAAAGGAAAAGATAATCGACGGAAAACTCGAAAAATATTATCAGGACGTCTGTCTTTTAGAGCAGCCTTTCATAAAAGACCCGTCCAAAAACATATCCGCCGTTATAGACGGCGAGGTCGCAAAGCTTGGAGAAAATATAATATTAAAAAGATTCGTAAGATACCAGTTAGGGGAGTAGGGTGCCGGGGCTCAAATATAAAAGAATATTGCTTAAGGTTAGCGGAGAAGCATTGGCCGGCGAAAGCAAATGCGGCATAGACCCCGCCGTTATAAATTTTGTTTCGCGGGAGATAAAATCCGTAACCGAAGCCGGAGCCGAGGTTGCCGTCGTTATAGGAGGCGGCAATATTTTCAGGGGATTCGGGTCGTCGTCCAAGGGGCTGGGCATTGAACGCACGCAGGGAGATTATATGGGTATGCTTGCGACTGTTATTAATGCCCTTGCCTTGCAGGCAAGCTTAGAGGATAACGGGGTTATATCGCGAGTTCAAACGGCCATAGCCATGCAGCAGGTTGCCGAGCCTTATATCAGGCGAAGGGCGTTAAGACATCTGGAGAAAAAACGAGTCGTTATATTTGCCGCCGGAACGGGCAATCCTTATTTTACTACCGACACCGCGGCATCGCTGAGGGCGATGGAAATTCACGCCGACGTTATATTTAAAGCGACAAGGATAGAAGGCGTTTTTGACGCCGACCCTCTAAAAAACCGAGAAGCAATAAAATTCGAAAGGCTTTCGTATATAGACGTTTTAAATAAAAACTTGAAGGTTATGGATTCTACTTCAATTTCTTTATGCATGGACAATATGCTTCCTATCGTGGTTTTTAATCTGCTTGTTCCGGGCAATTTATTGAAAGTCGCAAGCGGAGAATTAATAGGCACGATAATTGCGGACTCTTAATTTTTATTATTCATAATAAATTATTAAAATTTCTGACGGCGTTATGAACGAAACGGAATTTATTAACGAGACGAAAACAAAAATGTCCCATGCCATCTCCAGCTATAAAAGCGAGCTGTCGAGAATAAGAACCGGAAGGGCTTCCACCGGTCTTATAGACGGCATAAACGTCGAGTATTACGGTTCTATTTCTCCCATAATAAGGCTTGCCACGATATCGGTGCCGGACAGCAGGACCATAATGATAAATCCTTGGGATATCAATTCTCTTCCGGCGATAGAAAAGGCTATTCAGAAATACGATGCTTCTTTAAATCCTTCCAACGACGGCAAGAGCATAAGCATTTTAATACCCGCGTTAACTCAGGAAAGGCGGAAGGAAATAATAAAACAGACGAGCAAGCTGTCCGAATCGCTCAAACAGGAGATTAGAAACTACAGGCGCATATCAAACGAAAAGATAAAATCGTCGGAAAAATCGAAAGAAATTTCGGAAGACGCATCGTTTAAGATGCAAAAAAAGATTCAGGAACTGACCGATGCTTTCGTTAAAGAAATAGACGATATCACGAAACGAAAAGAAAAAGAAATAATGGAAGTATGAATTTTAAAAATATTCCAAAACATATTGCCATTATTATGGATGGAAACGGCAGATGGGCAAAAAAAAGAAATCTGCACCGGATACAGGGACACGTCGAAGGAATAAAATCTTTAAAAGCCGTCGTCAAGGCGATAATAGAATATAAAATCAAATATCTTACGGTTTACGCTTTTTCTTCCGAAAACTGGTCAAGGCCGCCGGAAGAAGTAGATTCGCTGATGAGCCTTCTTTCCGAATACATTAGAATAGAACTTCCGTATCTTATAAAAAACGAAATAAGGCTTAATTTTATCGGCAATATAGATAAAATTCCGGAAAATTCAAAAAAATCCCTTTTAGAAGCCGTAAATAAAACAAAAAATTTTGAAAGACTGCGCCTGACCCTTGCCTTAAGCTACGGCTCTAAAGAAGAAATATTGAACGCCGCGTCTAAAATAGCCGAAGATTTTAAAAAAAATAAAATAGATATCGAAGAGGGGGCAGGGATAAGCGGCGAACTTTTTTCTTCGTATCTTTACACGGCGGGAATGCCGGAACCGGATTTTCTTATCAGGACAAGCGGAGAAAAGAGGCTGTCAAATTTTATGCTTTACCAGATTGCTTATACCGAAATATATTTCACCGGAACTTTATGGCCGGATTTTAGAAGGAAAAACTTAAATGCGGCATTAAAAAATTATGAAAAAAGGATAAGAAGATTTGGAAAGACCGAGGTTTGACCCAAAGAGATTTATATTTGGAATTATATTCGGAATAACTATAATTATATCTATATTTTTACTTAATATATACGAATTTTTTTTTATTTCTATTGCCCTAACCGCTTTATCGGTTTATGAGATTTTCGGCATATTCGATTTGAACGAATACAGATATTTTATCCTGCCTGAAATTCTCGCTATATGCGTAGCTTTTTCTTTCGGCTTTTTAAGCGGGGACGTTTTTATTTTTACGTTTTTTTTGTCGGGCTTTCTTATTTTCTTAAAAAACGTTCTTTTTTTTAAAACAGAGTCGGGAAGAAGCCTGTTTTTAGACATATTTTCTATATTCTATGCGGGTTTCCTCATATCTTTCCTGTTAAAAATATTTGCTCTTTCCGGGGGAAGATTATTGCTTTTATTGCTGTTTGTACTCGTGTGGGCATCAGATATATTTGCATATTACGGCGGCAGGCATTTTGGGAGGCATAAACTTTTCTTTTCGCTGAGTCCCAAGAAAACCGTAGAAGGAGCATTGATAGGATTTCTCGGCGCGGTTGCCATTGCTTTTGTCTTCAGAGCCTTTATAAGCGATTATAAAAAATTTACTTTTGTTTCTTTTGCCGTTTTATCTTCCGTAACGGTTATTGCCGGAATGTTCGGCGATTTAACCGAATCTCTGATTAAAAGGACAGGAGAAAAAAAGGATTCCGGGCATTTAATTCCCGGCCACGGCGGTATTCTCGACAGAATAGACAGCCTTATACCTGCGGCCCCTTTTTTTTATTATATCGCCTTATTCTATTTAAATAGCAGGTAATGGATAAATCCCCATGCGGAATATATTTCTTGCCGGTTCTACCGGCTCTATCGGCAAAAGCGCTTTCGAAGTCGCGCTTTCGTATCCCGAAAAACTTTGCGTGAGAGCCGTAGCCGCCGGTCATTTTAGCGCAGAGCTGAAGAGGCAGATTTTAGACGTTAATCCTTCCTACTGCGTTCTTCCTTTAAAATCTGAATCGGACAGGGCTGGGGACGCATTAAAACGGTTCGGGAATATTAAAACAAAATTTCTTTCCGGAGACGAAGGATTTAAGGAAGCAATAGAAGACGGCGATATAAATGTCGTTTTAAACGCGGTTGGCGGGTCTGCCGGCCTAATGCTTTCATATTTGAGTCTTGTCGCGGGCAAAGATTTAGCTCTTGCGAATAAAGAATCCATGGTGATGGCCGGCGGCATCCTTAACCGCGCGGCCTCGGCTTCAAAAGCTAAAATAATTCCGGTGGATTCCGAACATTCCGCTTTATTTCAGTGCCTTGGCTGCGGCAAAAAAACCGACGTCAAAAAATTAATTCTCACTGCGTCGGGCGGCCCGTTTTATAATATGAATAAAACGGAATTTCAAAAAATTACTCCGGTTATGGCGTTAAACCATCCTAAATGGAAAATGGGAAAAAAAATTACTATCGATTCTTCGACCCTTGCAAATAAAGGTCTCGAGATAATAGAAGCCCATTATTTATTCGATATCGACGAAAAAGATATAGAGGTTTTAATTCATCCTCAGGCGGTAATACATTCCATGGTGGAATTTAAGGACGGTTCCGTTATTGCTCAGATGGGCAGGCCGGATATGAAGGGGCCCATAGGCTATGCTCTGTCTTATCCTTATCGTTTTCACGGACTCATGAAGCCCCTGAATTTTGCGGAGGCCGGAAGCATCGAATTTTTTGCACCGGATGCGGAAAAATTTCCTTTCCTGAATCTTGCAAGGGAGGCTTTAAGGACCGGCAAAAGCATGCCTGCCGTTTTTTGCGAGGCTAACGAATTTTTTGTTAATTTGTTTTTGGGCGAAAAAATTTCTTTTGAGCGCATATCCCAAAACGTCGAAAAAGTTATGCAGAAGCATAAGCCGTTCGGGCTAATGACCATAGAAGACGTAATCGAGGCAAAAAATCAGGCTGTTTCTATATCGAAAACCCTTTTGTCCCGTTAAGTTTTAAGAAAAATTTTCACTAATTTTTACGTATTTATTATATAATAATTTATTGATTACGGAATAATATAAAAAATAAAAATTTTGGAACCAGTTTTCCCTATTTATATAATTTTAGAGAGCCCCATTAGCTTAAGATATTATGATAATAGAATCTTATCTCGGCAAATATCCTAAAATAGACGAAACCGCATATCTGTGCCAAAACGTGGTTATCGCCGGAGACGTCGAGATAGGAAGCGGGTGCAGCGTATGGTTTGGGTCGGTAATAAGAGGAGACGTTAATTATATAAGAATAGGCAGTAATACCAATGTTCAGGATAACAGCGTTCTTCACGTGCAGCACGATACGGGACCGCTCCTTATCGGAAACGGCGTTACCATAGGCCATAGCGTAAATCTTCACGGATGCGTAATCGGCGATAACTGTCTTATCGGCATAGGAGCCATTATTCTTACGGGAGCGCGCATAGGCAAAAATTGCATAATAGCCGCTGGAGCAGTCGTAAAGGAAAATGCCGTTATACCGGAAGGCTCTTTAGTCGCGGGTATTCCGGGAGTTATAAAAAAAAGCCTTAGCGGTAAGGATATAGATTCTATAAAAGAATCCGCGGACAATTATATAAAATACGTAAAAAATTACAGAGGAGAGCAACTTTAAAAAGCTTGCGCCCGATATCGCATCGAACCCGGACGGCTTCAAAAAATAAAATAAATCCGACGCCTTTTTCGGCGGGCGGGGGAGGAGCATGAAAGCGGCGATAGATATAGGAACGAATACGATAAGATGCCTGATTGCGGACTCGCAAAACGGCGTTTTAAACCCAGAATACGTCGATATGAAAATAATCAGGTTGGGCGAAAATTTCAAAAAAGAAGGGATTATAACTCCTGCCGCCGTCAAAAGATTAAAAGACGCCCTGAAAATATATGCCGGAAAGATTAAAAGTTACGGAATAGAATCCCGCGATGTGGTTATAACCGGCACAAGCGTTTTAAGAGAAGCTCCCAATGCGCGGAACATTAAAAATACCGTCCGCAAAGAATTCGGGCTGAATCTTGAAATTATAAGCGGAGAAAAAGAAGCGTTAACTACCTTAAGAGGTATTTCTTCCTGTTTCAACGGCTTAGACGAATTTTATTCCATAGATATAGGCGGAGGTTCTACAGAATACGTCTGCGTAAAAAATGGAGCGCCTTTATGGAAATACAGCCTGAATATGGGCGTCGTCCATTTAACCGAGGAAATAATAAAATCCGACCCGGTTTCAGAAAAAGATTTAATAAAATTAGAGCGGGAGATAGAAAACAAACTTTCTTTATTAAAAAGCGAAATAATTAAAATAGGATATAAATTCGAACCGTTAACCTTGTTTGGAACGGCGGGAACAGCGACTACCCTTGCCATGGTGGATTTAAAAATGAAAGAGTACGACAGGCTGAAAATACACGGATATTGTTTAAAAAAACAAGACGTTTCCGTCATATATAAAAGATTTATCGATACGAATATTAAAGAAAGATTGAATATCGACGGCGTGGAAGCAGGAAGGGAAGACCTTGTCCTTGCGGGAACGGCAATAATGATGAAGAGCTTCGATTTCTTCGAGGTTTCGGGCTTTACGGTTTCGGAGTGCGGGCTGTTGGAAGGACTTATTCCGGATTAGAGGTTTGCGCGGAATATTATAAAAATAATATTAAAAGAGGAATAACGAAAATGAAGGATATTATAGCCGAATCGTTAAGTTTCGACGATGTTCTCATAGTTCCCGATTATTCGGAGATACTTCCGAAAGACGTTGATTTAAAAACCAAATTTTCGCGAAATATAAATCTCAATATTCCGTTGGTCAGCGCGGCGATGGATACGGTTACGGAAGCAAATACGGCTATTTCGCTGGCGCGCGAGGGAGGAATCGGCGTAATTCACAAAAATTTAACCGTAGAGGAACAAAAAGCCGAAGTCGACAGGGTTAAAAAATCCGAAAGCGGAATGATTACCAATCCCATAAAAGTCAATCCTGACGATAAAATATCCCATGCGTTAGACCTTATGAAAAAATTTATGATTTCGGGCGTTCCCGTGGTAAAAGGGGATAGGTTGGTAGGGATACTCACCAACCGCGACCTTAGGTTTTCCGTCAACCTCGGAGAGAAAGTCGCCAATGTTATGACTAAAGAAAATCTTGTTACCGTTCCTGTAGGAACTACGCTGGAAGATGCAAAAAAAACTCTCCATGAAAAAAAGATAGAAAAGCTTCTTGTCGTTGACGACGATTTCAATTTAAAGGGTTTAATAACCATTAAAGACATAGAAAAGATTAAAAAATACCCTAATTCTTGCAAGGATTCAATGGGCAGGCTCAGAGTGGCGGCGGCAGTAGGGGTTTCTAAAGACACCGAAGAAAGGGTGGACGCGCTTTCCAGCGCCGATATCGACGCAATAGTCATAGATACCGCGCACGGATATTCGAAAGGCGTTATAGATATGATAAAATATTTAAAAAAACATTACGGCATGGATATCGTGGCTGGAAATATCGCCACAAGTGATGCCGCGGAGGCCTTGGCCAAAGCTGGAGTAGACGCGGTAAAAGTAGGCATAGGCCCCGGCTCTATATGCACTACAAGGGTCGTTGCAGGCGTCGGCGTTCCGCAACTGTCGGCAATAATGGATTGCGCAGGGATATTCGATAGAAGCGGCATTCCGGTAATCGCCGACGGAGGAATAAAATTTTCAGGGGATATTTCAAAGGCTGTCGCAGCCGGAGCAAACAGCGTAATGATAGGAAACCTTTTTGCCGGCACGGAGGAGAGTCCCGGCGAAACAATTATTTATCAGGGCAGGAGTTATAAAGTTTACAGAGGAATGGGTTCTTTGGGCGCAATGGTAAGCGGCTCTAAAGACAGGTATTTTCAGTCCCATATAAGGGACGAATCCAAGTTCGTCCCCGAAGGGATAGAAGGAAGGGTTCCTTACAAAGGAATGCTTTCTGACGCCGTTAATCAGCTTATAGGCGGTCTGCGGGCGGGCATGGGTTATTGCGGCGTCAAAAATATAGAAGAGCTTAGAACTAAAACGAAATTTATAAAAATTACTTCGTCGGGGCTTAAGGAAAGCCACGTCCACGATGTTATTATAACGAGGGAAGCGCCTAATTACAGGCTGGATTAAAAAAATTAACATATGGAAAAAGCCGGTTCAAAAATACTCATAATCGATTTCGGTTCCCAATATACCCAGCTAATCGCAAGGAAAATAAGGGAAAGCAATATTTACTGCGAAATATACCCGTTCAATTCGCCCGTCGAAAAAATAAAAGCCTTTGGTCCCGATGCAATAATACTTTCGGGCGGCCCGGCGTCCGTTTACGATAAAGACGCTCCCTTGATACCCGCGGAAATATTTAAGCTGAATGTTCCTTTTCTCGGCATTTGTTACGGCATGCAGATTATGGCCAGTCTTGCAAAAGGCGCGGTAAAACCGGCAAATAACAGGGAATACGGACATTCCAAGCTCAAAATAATAAAAGAAACCATGCTTTTTAAAGGATGCGAAAAATCGAGCCTCGTCTGGATGAGCCATGGAGACATAATAGTAAAAAATCCGCCGGGTTTTGCAATAACGGCCGAAACCGAAAATTGCGCCGTTGCGGCCTTCGAAAACCCGGAAAAAAAAATGTACGGGCTTCAATTTCACCCGGAAGTCGTTCATACGGCTTGCGGAAGAAAAATATTGGATAATTTTCTATTCGGAATAGTAAAAGCCAAAGGCGGCTGGAAGCTGGAAGATTTTATATCGCGCAAGACCGACGAGATAAAAAGCATGGCGGACGGCAAAAAGGCGATATGCGCTCTTTCCGGAGGAGTAGATTCCACCGTTGCCGCGGTACTCGCCAATAAGGCCATTAAAGAAAGGCTTAAGTGCATATTTGTCGATAACGGTTTATTGAGGGAATCCGAAGCAAAGTCGGTTATGAAATATTACAAAGAAAACCTCAATTTAAACGTTAAACTCGTAAATGCGTCCGGTTTGTTTTTAAAAGAGCTGAAAGGGGTTGTTAAACCCGAAAATAAAAGGAAAATTATAGGGAAACTTTTTATAAAGATATTCGAAAGAGAGGCTAAAAATCTCAAAGGAGTTAATTTTCTGGTTCAGGGGACGCTTTATCCCGACGTAATAGAATCGGTAAGGGTTTTCGGCGCGTCGAGCATTATCAAAAGCCACCACAACGTGGGCGGCCTTCCGAAAAAATTAAATTTAAAACTTATCGAACCTTTAAGAGATTTGTTTAAGGACGAGGTCCGCATAATAGGAAAAAATCTTGGCATCCCCAAAGAAATTATCGATAGGCAGCCGTTTCCCGGACCGGGCCTTGCCATAAGAATAATAGGAGAAGTAAACAAAAGAAGACTCGATATTTTAAAAAAAGCCGACTCAATCGTTACCGAAGAGATAAAAAATGCCGGACTATACGATAAAATATGGCAGTCGTTTCCCGTGCTCGTTCCGGTTAAAACCGTGGGCGTCATGGGGGATAAAAGAAGCTACGAATCTGTCATAGCCGTAAGGGCGGTAACTTCGTCCGACGGCATGACTGCCGACTTCGCAAAATTAGATTACGATATCTTAAGAGTTTGTTCGGCAAGAATAATTTCAGAAATTAAAGGAATCAACAGGGTGGTTTACGATATTACGTCCAAGCCGCCTTCTACGATAGAATGGGAGTAAGAAAGAATAATGAATGAGTTCGTTCATCTGCATCTGCATTCGCATTACAGCCTTTTAGACGGGGCAATTAAAATAGACGACATTATAAATAAGGCAATCGAATTTAATATGCCTTCGGTTGCCGTAACCGACCATGGAAATATGTTCGGCGCTATCGAATTTTACGAAAAGGCGGTTGAAAAATCCGTTAAGCCTATAATAGGATGCGAGATGTATGTTTCAAAGTCCGGCATGAAGCTTAAAAACGCCAACGAAAAATATTATTATCATCTAATACTGCTTGCGAAAAACGACGAAGGCTATCAAAACCTGTCTAAACTCATATCCAAATCTTACATAGACGGTTTTTATTACAAGCCGAGAATAGATAAGGATATCCTTAAAGAAAACAGTAAAGGTTTAATCGCCCTGTCCGCCTGCATAAAAGGAGAAATTCCCTATAATATAGTTCAGGGGAAATATGACGTCGCGGAAGAAAGCCTTAAATATTATCGGGAGCTCTTTAAAGACGATTTTTATTTAGAAATGCAGGTTCAGGGCATGGCAGAGCAAATAACCGCCAATAAAGGGCTTTTAGACCTTGCAAAAAAATACGGAGTGCCGCTTGTCGCTACAAACGATTGCCATTATCTTCTAAAGGACGATTACGAAGCCCACGACGTTTTATTATGCATTCAGACGGGCAAAACCGTAGAAGACAAAGACAGGATGAAATTTTCCACGAAAGACCTTTATTTCAGGTCGCAGGAAGAAATGAAAGAGATTTTCAGCGAATATCCGGCGGAGGCCATTTCAAATACCAAAGTAATAGCCGAAAAATGCAATTTTTCGTTTAAACTGAAAAAGGGGCATCATTTTCCGCAGTTTAAAACGGCCGGGGAACCTTCAGCCGAAAATACCTTTTCCGTATCCGATTATTTCGAAAAAAAAACAAAAGAAGGTTTTGAAGAAGTTTTTCTGAAAAATCCTACCAAGGCTGCGGCTCAGTCATATTCGAAACAACCTGAAACATACAGGACAAGATTGGAAATGGAAATAGACGTAATTAAAAAATCTAATTTCGCGGGATATTTTTTAATAGTATCCGATTTTATAAAATACGCAAAAGAACATAACATTCCCGTAGGGCCCGGCAGGGGTTCGGCGGCGGGGAGCCTTGCGGCGTATTGTTTGAAGATTACGGAAATAGACCCGATTAAATACGATTTAATGTTCGAAAGATTTCTAAATCCCGAAAGAATAAGCATGCCGGATATAGATTCGGATTTTTGCATTAACGGCAGAGACGAAGTTATCAAATATGTCGCGGATAAATATGGAGAAGAGCAGGTTTCGCAGATAATAACTTTCGGAACTATGCTTGCCAAAGCGGTTATAAGAGACACCGGCAGGGCTTTAAATATGCCTTATGCGGAGGTCGATAAAATAGCTAAATTAATACCGGATACTCCGGGCATCACTTTAGAAAAATCTATCAAGGAAGAGCCTAAGCTGCGCAATTTGATAGAAGCCAATCCTAAAGTTAAAAAACTGATAGAAATAGCAAGAAGACTGGAAGGACTTGCAAGGCATGCCAGTACCCATGCCGCCGGCGTAGTCATATCCAACGAGCCTATTCACAATCATATGCCGCTATATAAAGGGACGAAGGAAACCGACGTTATTACCACCCAATATACCGGAACCGACCTCGAAAAACTTGGATTTATTAAATTTGATTTTTTGGGCTTAAAAACCCTTACGGTAATGAACGAGGCCATAAGGCTTATAAACGATTCTAAAACAGGAACTTCGGAAGGCGGCAGATTTAACATATACGATATAGACTTAGACGACAAGGCTACGTTTAAGCTTTTATCCTCCGGGGATACTACCGGGGTTTTTCAGCTTGAAAGTTCCGGGATGAAGGAGTTGGTAAAAAAACTTGTCCCTAATTCGTTCGAGGATTTAATTCCCCTAGTCGCCCTTTACAGGCCGGGACCTCTCGGAAGCGGCATGGTCGACGATTTTATTAAGGCTAAACACGGCAAAGCCAGAATACACTATATACATCCGTCTTTGAAAGATATTCTGCAGGATACTTACGGGGTCATGCTGTATCAGGAACAGATAATGAAAGTTGCCACCAATCTTGCGGGATTTTCTATGGGGGAGGCGGACGTTTTAAGAAAGGGCGTCGGGAAAAAGCAGGCGGAGCTTATTAACAAAATGAAAGATAAATTTATCGCCGGATGCCGGACGAACGGGATAGAAGAGGCAAAATCCGAAAAAATTTTTTCCCTGATAGTTAAATTTGGAGAATACGGTTTCAATAAGTCTCATTCGACGGCTTACGCATATATAGCATATATGACGGCATATTTAAAAGCAAATTATAAAGAGCATTTTACCGCCGCCCTCTTATCGAGCGAAATGTCAAATACGGATAAACTGGCAAAGATAATAAACGAGGCTAAATCCGGAACCAATGCCTGCGAAGTATTGCCGCCTTCCGTAAATCATTCCGTCGAAAGATTTACCATATTAAAAAACGAAGGCGGTAAATTTACGATAAGGACGGGATTGGGCGGAATTAAAAACGTAGGCAAGGCGGCAATAGATTCGATTTTACGAATCCGCGAGAATAAGCCGTTCGAAGATTTATTAGATTTTTGTTCAAGAGCGGATACGAGAAAAGTCAATAAAAGAACGATAGAAAACCTTATAAAAAGCGGAGCTTTGGATATCGGCGGCGAATCGCGGAAATGGATGCTCGACAACTTAGAAAACGTTATGGAAGAAGCCAATTTCAAAAGAGAAAAAAACAGTTCGGGACAGTTCGAACTTCCGCTTTCTTTCGAAGAATCTTTGAATTACGATAACGGAAAGAACGATTCGTTTTTAATTAATTCCGGAGAAAAAGACGATAAAAAATCCATTCTTGCCTTTGAAAAGGAATCTTTAGGTTTTTATCTTTCGGGGCATCCTTTGGACGGCTACGAAGAAAAAATTAAAACTATCGGCGCCGGATACGTTATGGATATCGTGGCCGAATATATTAACGGCGGAGGGAAGCCTCAGGATAAAATATATAAAATGTGCGGGGTTATCAATCAGTTGAAAATTCATAAAACAAAAAATAACGATAAAATGGCCTCGTTTACGTTAAACGATAAAAATTCCAACGTGCAGGTCGTTTTTTTTCCGAAAAACTATCTGAAATGCGAAAATATTATAGAAACGAACGAACCGGTCGTTCTGACCGGAAAGATAGATTTTTCGGGATTGAATATAACGGAAGAAAATTATTCCGGCAAAAAGGACGGCGAAAACGCGGCGGAGCACTCCGGGTATGAAAACGCAGAAGAAGATGCAGATTTAAACATTAAAGTTATAGGGGAGAATATTGAATTATTAGACAGCTTCGAAATAAAGGAACGGAATAATTCCCAGGAAATATGCGTAATAGAAATAAACGAAAACGCGGCGGTGTTTAACGGCGCGGAATTTAAAAACCTTTTATTGGAATTAAAAAACAGCCTGTCCGATTCTAAAGGCGGTTCCAAGGTCGTATTGAGGACGTCCTCCGGTTACAGTATATCGCTCAACGGAAATATCGGAGTCGATAAAGCCTTATTAAAGTCTAAACTTATGCCTGCCGGGTATTTAAATATTTTATAATTCTGATATAATTGATTTATCCGCCGCATGCGGAATGCCGGCAATTAAAATTTCCGGCCATATTAACTAAAATAAAAATAATACTAATATAGCAGAAAATAATTATAATATTGCAGCGATTAAATACATATGCCGATACAGCATCTTGAATTCGAAAAACCGATAATCGAGCTTGAGCAAAAAATAGAAGAACTCCGGACGTTCAACCTTGGAGGTTTTGCCGACGTCAACGACGAAATAAAAAATCTGGAAGCTAAAAAAAATAAGCTTATAAAGGATATATTCAAAAATATAAGCAGCTGGCAGATTACCCAGCTTTCCCGGCACCCCTTAAGGCCTTATTCCTTAGATTATATCGACTTAATATCGGAAAATTTTACGGAACTTCACGGAGACAGGCTTTTTATGGACGACAAGGCCGTGGTGGGGGGATTTTGTTTTATTAAAAACGACGATACGGGTTACAGGCAAAAAGTTCTTATCGTAGGCCACCAGAAAGGGCGCAACACTAAGGACAAAATGTGCAGGAATTTCGGCATGCCCCATCCCGAAGGATATAGAAAGGCGCAGAGGCTTTTTAAACTTGCCGAAAAATATTCTATCCCCATAGTAACTCTAATAGACACGCCGGGAGCGTATCCCGGACTCGGCGCGGAAGAAAGGGGCCAGTCTGAGGCCATTGCAAAAACAATATATACGTTAATGAACGTCGGGGTTCCGGTTTTATCGATAATCATAGGGGAAGGCGGAAGCGGAGGGGCGCTTGCTTTCGGCGCCGGCAACAGGGTTTTAATGATGCAGTATTCCGTCTATTCCGTAATATCGCCCGAAGGGTGCGCCTCTATTCTTTATAAAGATACGTCTAAAACTGAAGATGCCGCGAATTCCTTAAAACTTACGGCAAAAGACCTTAGCGAATTAAATATCGTAGACGGCGTAATAGAAGAGCCTCTCGGCGGAGCCCATAGAAACATGACGCTTGCGGCGGAGATTTTAAAAAAAGCCATTTTGAAAAATATTGAAAAGCTAAAAGAATATCCGGAAGATGCGTTGAAAAAAGAAAGAATCGAAAAATTTAAAAAATATTAATATTTATAATCGGCCGGGAATTAAATATATATTGAAACGCCGCAATATATTATGATAATATTTCAATGTCCGCGGCTTTTAATAATTATTATACGCATTAATCTTATATTATCTTTATATGGTTGAATATCCTGATATAGCATATTTTTTATCGAAAGACCTTATTTCTAAAAATTCAAGGGATGAAATTTACGAAAAAATTGCCGTTACGGCCGCTAAATTTATAAAATGCGACCTAGTAACGATATTTATACTTAACGAAGATATAGAAAAAATAAATTGCGTTAAGTATTACGAGAACGGCAAATTTATTAAAAAAGACCTTGAAATTTTGCTTGGGGAAGGGCTGATAGGCTCCGTAATAGAAAACGGCGAATCTTTAATTAGCAATAATCTTAAAGCCGACCTTTCCGATATATATTATGAACTGGAAAAACAATTTTCCGGCATGTCTTCCATAATGAGCGTTCCCATATTTGCAGGCTCTCTTGTACTGGGGGCGTTAAACTTTTACGAAAAAGACTCCTATGGGTTCTCGGAAGAAGAAATTAAAATCGCAAAATTCATAGCCATGATGGGAGGGGTTTTCATTTACAGCCTTACGCTGTACGAAAATGCAAATTTATTATATTTAATGCAGAAGGAAGAAAGCCAAAAAATTGCAAACCTGCTTGAGGTTTCGAAGCTCGTTTCGTCTTCATTGGACCTTTCAAGCATAATCGATAACTCCGTTAAGAGTTTGAATAGCTTTACAAAAACCGATTCGGCCCTTGTATATTTTAAAGACAACAGCGCAAATAAATTCTGTTACGAATTTTTTAAATGCGATATGCCCAGCTGCCCTATATTCGGCGGCAATATAAACTGCTATGCAATGGTTAACTTTGAATGCAAGTTTGCAAAATGTGCTTCAGAACCTAAAATATTGCGTAAATGCAAAAGCAAAGACTGTCCTTTTTTTAAGGAAATGACTTTAAAATTATTTAAAAATTATAATGCTGACGGCATGTCGCCTTGCGGGGGCGAAATGCGGGAAGCTCCGCTTTCTTTTAAACTTTACGAATGCAATTATTTAGAGACCTTGGACTTTCAATATCCCACTATCGATTATTACGAAACTGAAGAAACCGGCGGCATCTATAAATCGGGCGATTGTCTTTTTGGCGATATGGGAATGAAGACGCTTATAGCTTTGCCCGTTAAAACCGATAAAGATTTTTTAGGCATAATTTTTCTTTTCGGCAAAAAGAAGACGGAATATTCCATAGAAGCCATCGATTTCATATCGAATATTTCCAGCATAGTTTCTATCGCGGTTTACAATGCCATGGTCTTAAGCCATATAGAAGAGGAGCATTTCGAAACTATAAACTCCATATCCGAAGCGATAGAGGCAAGGGATACTTATACCAGAACCCACGGCGACAGGCTCATAGATTACGGAACGTTAGTCGCAAAAGAGCTGGGATTAAGCGAAAACGAAGTAAAAAATATCAGGTACTCCGCGGCGATGCATGACGTGGGGAAAATAGGCGTAAAAGATTCGATATTAAATAAGCCGGGGAAATTAACGGAAGAAGAATACGAAGAAATTAAAAAACATCCGGAAATCGGATATAACATGCTTAAAAAAATAAAGTTTTTAAGCCATATCGCAAACGACGTGCTCTATCATCAGGAAAGATACGACGGCAAAGGCTACCCAAAAGGCCTTTCCGGCCAGAATATTCCAATAGCCGCCAGAATTATCGCCGTCATAGACACTTTCGACGCCATGACCACCGACAGGCCGTACAGAAAAGCATTGCCGGCGAGCGTTGCCTTGGAAGAATTAAGGAAAAATTCCGGAACCCAGTTCGACCCCCGCGTAGTAGAAGCCTTTTTAAAAGTCGCCTCCGCCGCTTTAAAATCGGAAGCCGCACCTGCCGCTCCCGAGAATAAGTAAAATATACCTTATGATAAATAATAAAATTAAATTTATTATGGTTCAGGGTACATCGAGCTCTGCCGGCAAAAGCGCTATAACGGCCGGACTCCTCAGATATTTTTCCAATAAAGGCGTTTCGTGTTCCCCTTTTAAATCCCAAAATATGTCTTTAAACAGCTTCGTTACCGAAGACGGTTTTGAAATTTCTTCGGCGCAGGCCGTCCAATGCGAAGCGGCTTTCAAAAAACCGTTAAGACAGGTCAATCCTATTCTTATAAAACCTGCTTCAGATACGCAGATGCATCTGATAGTCGAAGGAAAACATTACGGCAATATGAATTTCAAGGAATATAACGGCAAGAAAGATTTCTTCGTTAAAAAAGCGGCGGAATCTTTCGATTTTTTAGCCGGGGCAAACGACCTTATAGTCGTGGAAGGCGCGGGAAGTCCGGCAGAAATTAACCTTTTTAAGTACGATATAGCGAATATGGGTTTTGCCCAGATTTACGATATTCCGGTAATTTTGACCGCCGATATCGAAAGAGGCGGGGTTTTTGCCTCCATTTACGGAACCGTCAAGCTGCTTCCGCCAAAATGGAGAAGATTAATAAAAGGTTTTATTATAAATAAATTTAGAGGGGACGCATCTATTTTAGAATCAGGAATAAAAGATATTGAAAAAAGGCTTAAAATACCGTGTCTCGGGGTTATTCCGCATATTAAAAATCTTAGTTTCGAGGCCGAGGACAGCCTTGAATTAAAAGCCTCTTGCGGGCGGCAAGCCGGATATAACGGCGGGCGCATAGACGGCTCAGGGAACGGGAATAAAATAAAAATAGGGATAGTCCGTTTAGACCGTATTTCCAATTTCAACGAATTTGACCCTCTTTTCTTGGACGGGAGAATAAATGCAAGGTTTTTCGACAGCGTTCCATACGTGGAAAATGATTTCGACATAGTCGTAATCCCCGGTTCCAAATCGACGATTTCGGATTTGTTAAGCATTAAGCGGTCTAAGGTTTTCGATTATATTAAAAATTTTGAAAAATACGGAATTATTATGGGAATATGCGGAGGCTTTCAAATGATGGGAGAGTCGATAAAAGACCAGGGCAACATAGAATCTTCGCACGAAAAAGATGAAGCCGGCTTAGGTTTTTTTAGAACGGAAACCGTATTGTCCGCAGAAAAGGTATTATTAAACCGGCGATACATATTTCGAACCGGTAACGCCGGACGCGAGTCTTTATTGACGGGCTACGAAATTCATAACGGAAGGACATTTTTTACCGGAGATCATAACGGTTCCGGCATACGCACCAATGTATTTGTGCCCTCCGGAGAAACGCCGCATAATTTTTCGCCGGAAAACGGCATAATATCCGAAGACGGCAAAAAAATAGGAACATATATACACGGGCTTTTCGCAAACGCCGATTTTAAAAATTTTTTGATAGGAACGGCAGAAAAGAATCTTAAATCTATGGGAAAGGATATAGATTTAAATCTGAAAGCCGGCAAGCCGCAAGCTTACGAAACCGTTAAAAACGAAAGTTTCAACCTGTTGTCCGAAAATATAGAAAATCATATAGATATTAAACTTCTGCGGAATATTATCGGAATTTAAAACAAAAATCCCGGGGTTTTTTCAGAAGAATCTTTTAGACGAAAAATAGGTTCCCAGAAAACCGGATATCATTGCTATTATAAACACTAAAGCCGTTTGGGCAGTATTTAAAAAGACTATTTTTATATGAAAATATTCGAGAAAGCCGTTGAACCCGTAAAATATAAATATATCGTAAATAGCGAGAAGAAGCAGGATAGAAATTATAAAAGCCAGAAGCGTCCCCGCCTGTCCTTCTATAAACATAGGAATCCTGATATAATAATTTGTCGCGCCTATGAGTTTTAATATTTCGATTTCCTCTTTTTTCCTTAATATGATGAGTTTTATCGCGCTATAAGATATAAAGATAGATAAGATAAATAAAAATATAAAAAGAACAAGCCCTACGAACTTTGTAAAGAATATAAACTGCCCTATTTTTTTCCGAAGCATCCTGTCGTAATAAACCGACCCCACTCCCGAAAGAGATTTAATCCGCAAATAAACATCCGACAGAAATATTCTGCCGGTATCGTTTTTTTTAAAATTAATTTTTATAAAAGAGGGCGCGTAGCCGGGATTTTCATTTTTTAAAAAAGGTTTTATACGGCGAATTTTTTTTTCCAAAGATACGAGGGAAGATTTATCGTTATAATAAACGGCATTTTTAACTCCGCCAATATTTTTAATAAATTTTATAACGGTGTCTTTATCCCCGTTTTTTTTTAAAAATACGAGCATTATATTTTTATTTCGGAAGAAATTCATATAATTATAGATATTTACATAACAAAGAAGAAAAAAAAGCATTATAAAAAAAGAAAATGACATTATCGCGAAAGCGAAGACGTTGCCCGCGATGTTGGATTTAATATTTAAGGAGGCTATTTTAAAATAGTTTGCGATATGATTAGCTCTTTGTGATGTCAATGACCCTGCCCCTTCCCAAGCTTATAAGGTTTTTATCGTGCGTGGCCAACATTACCGTCGTGCCTTTGTTGTTAAAAGATTTTATGGTGTCTATTATAATTTTTGCCGTGTTTTCGTCTAAGTTTCCGGTTGGTTCGTCGGCAAGCAGAACCTGCGGATTCTGGACGAGTGCCCTTGCTATGGCGACCCTTTGCTGTTCTCCCCCGGATAGGCTGGAAGGAAAATCGTCCCTTTTTGTATAAAGTTCTACCGATTTTAATATTTCGGAAACGTTTTTAGTTATTACGTTTCCGAAAACTCCGGAAACTTCGAGTCCGAGCGCAACGTTCTGAAAGACCGTTCTGTTCGGAAGAAGCTTGAAATCCTGAAATACGAAGCCTATTTTTCTCCTCAAAAACGGTATATCCCGCGGCTTTAAATTTTGCAATTCCGTGCCTAAGAATCTTATTGCGCCGTGAGTAGGCTTTTCGACGGCGATTAGCAGTTTAAGGGTAGTAGTTTTGCCGGCTCCGGAAGGACCCGTTATAAAAATAAATTCGCCTTTATTGACGGTAAAGTTTAGGTCTCTCAATATGTAATTTTTGTCGTAATTTTTATATACGTGGCTGAATTCTATCAATTTACGCGCACCTGCTTTTAATTAAATATGCGTCGATATTTTTTCTGAAAAGCAAAGCGGTTTTTGCCGGATTTTTAGAGTCCGAAACGGCGCCTATAACCGCTGCCCCGGCAATGCCCGACGGAGCAAGCTTTTTTATTCCCGACGCCTTTATGCCCCCTATGGCTATAACCGGTATATCGACCGCATTGCACACCGATATAATTTCTTCCGGTTTCAATAAATCGCCCGCATCGATTTTAGACTTCGTCCGGAAAACCGGACCGAGCCCTAAATAATCCGCGCCTGAATTTTCCGCAAGGATTGCCTGACTTGCGTTTTCTACGCTGACCCCTAATATTAAGCCGGGAAATATATTTTTTGCGGCGCCGGCGGGAAAGTCGTCCTGACCAAGATGAACGCCGTCGGCTCCGGCGGCATATGCAATGTCCGGCCTGTCGTTTATGACGAGAGCCGGTTTATTGGTTTTATTAAAGCCTCTCAGCAGTTTTTTTAAGAACAGGGCGGAATGATAAATATCTCTGCCGGAAATTTTTTTATTTCTTAACTGTATGACGTCGGCGCAAGATTCCGCGGCCGCACCCGCTAAATTTTCGAGATATTTTTTTTCTTCGTCCAGATTAAAATCTTTGGTTATTATTTGAAAATTTAATTTTTTCATATTAATACCGGCTATTTATATTATAATATATTATATTGTAAAATTTTCAATAAAAATTTCTCTTGACAAAATCTTTCGCTAAAAATAGAATAAAAAGGTTAAAGGAGGTGATAAATTTTGAAAAAGCTTACAGTATTAGTTTTAGGAGGATTTTTAATCGTATCCGCTTTGGCATTTTCCGGTTGCGCAAAAAAAGAAGCTGCTAAACCGGCTCCTGCGGCTCCCGCGGCAACTGCGGCGGCTCCTGCGGCTCCTGCGGCAACTGCGGCGGCTCCTGCGGCTCCCGCGGCAAAAGCTGCGGCTCCCGCGGCAAAAGCTGCGGCTCCCGCTAAAAAAGCTCCCGAAGCTCCTAAGGCAAACAGTTAAGGTTTAAAACAAAATTTTCCGCCCGCTTTCTATATAGCGTATATCGCAGTAGAAAGCGGGATTTAATTTATTAAAATTAATTAAAGTTAAAAATATCATTTCGGCATTTCCCGCAAACGTTTAAAGCGCCCGATAACTTATAAAAATTCCTTCCGGATATTGCTAATATATATGTATTTCTGCGCAATAAAATGCGAAATAAAAAGAATAGACATTTAATGCGCAAAATTATAAAATTAATAAACGCTTGGATATTTAAATTAAGCGCCGGTTTTGAAAGCGGCTATAAAAAGCGATTATATAAAACTACATTATTTGCGAGGCAATAATATGAATAAGCGCATAAAAAGCTCTATATTTTTTTTATTTATTTTTTATTTAATTTTTGGGTTTTCTGCGGCCGGAAGAATATGTTTTGCTAAAACGGGAAATGCCGCCGGGACCGAAAATAAAGAAAAAATAAATGAACGCGCTCTTAAAAATATAAAGCTTTTTTCAAAGGTCTATTCTTTAATTAAAAATAATTACATAAAAAAAGAACCGTCAAGAAAACTTATATTCGGGGCAATAGACGGAATGGTTTCGACCCTTGACCCCCATACCTATTTTCTTACGCCTGACGAGTTCAGGCAGATGAAATCGCAAACTTCGGGAAAATTTACGGGAATAGGAATTAAAATTTCCACCAAGAACGGCTATGTAGTAGTGATATCGCCTATAGACGGTTCTCCGGCCGCTAAGGCCGGCCTTAAATCCGGAGATATTATAGAAAAAATAGATAATATTTCAACCTATAATATGAACATTATGAAGGCCGTCGGCCTGTTGCACGGCAAGGCCGGCACCTCCGTTAATCTTCTGATTAAAAGGAAAAGTTTTAAACGCCCGAGAATTTTTACCCTCTTAAGAAAAAATATAATTTTAAAAAGCGTTAAATATATGCTTCTCCCGCATCATATAGGATATATACGAATTTCCAGTTTTCAAGATTACACGAACTCTCAACTTTTAAAAGCACTTAAAATCATCGGTTTGAAGGAACACGGAATCCGCGGGCTCATATTGGACCTAAGAAACAATCCCGGCGGATTACTGAACGAAGCCGTTAAAGTTTGCAGCGATTTCATTAAAAGCGGGATAGTGGTTTATACCCGGGGGAGAATAAAATCCCAGGATGTAAAATATTATGCGTTGGGGAAATATACCGCCCCGGATTATCCTATTGTTGTCATCGTCAATTCCGGCACGGCGAGCGCAGCCGAAATAACCGCGGGAAGTCTGCAAGCCCATAAAAGAGCCGTAGTCGTCGGGGAACAGACGTTCGGGAAGGGTTCGGTTCAGACTGTCTACACCCTGCCCGACGGAACGGGCATGGGTCTGACCACGGCTTTCTATTTTCTGCCGAACGGAGTTTCGGTGCAGGATACTGGCGTGCTCCCGGACTTTAACGTAGGCAGTTCAAAAAATTTTATATTTGTAAAGCCCCTTAGAACGCTAAGAGAGGTAAATTTGAGGCATCACTTTAAAAATCCGGAGAGCAAAAAGCTCAAAGGCGCGCAAGATTTTAAAGCGTTTAATATTTATTTTAAGAAAGACAACCAGTTCAGATTTGCTTACGAACTTCTTAAGAGCTGGAAAGTTATAAAAGAAACCGGAACCGGGGAGTAATATAAGTTTGCGGTCAAATAAACAGCAGGGGAAATCGGGATACCGGGGCAAGATATTTATTATAGCGTCCTGTATTTTAGCCGCAATTTTTTTTTCGGCCATTGTTTATTATAAATTTATTTTTTTAAAGCCGGCGAAAACAGTTTCTGAAAAAAAAATATACCGTTACGGCAGGGCCAATAAAATTGCGGTAAAAATAAAAGAATATAAAAGACATCCGCTAAAAATATTTAACAAATTCTTTAAAAAAACCATTGAAGACTTAAGAATATCGAAAGATAACATCGCAAGGGAGAATGCAGCCTTAACCATTCGCGTCCCGGTTGATTCAGGACCCGATATAAAACCCGTGAATGCGATTTTTGATAAATACGATATACTTATACCAAAAAATACTGATTTTAACAGCATAAAGAAAATTTTCCATAAAGAATTTAAAAGGTTCATAATTCCTTCTAACGACGGCATAAGCTATTATTTATATACCGTTAAGGATAACTGCCTGTGCGCGTATTTTTTTTACGGGTCCAAACTGTTTTTAAAAGCGGTATTTATAGTAAAGGGGGCAGACTACAGCGGCTTCGTATCGATTAAAGAATATGTTAAATCTCCTAAAATTGCCTTGGATATCGACGACGTCGGATACAAAAGGTCTTATATAAACAGTTTAGTTTCATTGCGCACCCCTATAACTTTCGCGATATTTCCTTATGCCGCTTATTCCAAAAATATAGACGTAAAACTTCACGCGCTGGGTTACGAAACCATAATGCACGTTCCCATGGAGCCGGTTAATACGGCTCTTTTTCCGGGCGACGGAGCATTGTTCGTCTGGATGGATAAAAAAGAGATAAGACGAAAAATTTTTGCCGACATAAGCAGACTTCCATATATAGACGGAGCAAACAACCATGAAGGGTCGCTATTTACATCCGATAAAAAAAAGATATGCGAAGCCGTATCAGATTTTAAAAAAAAGAATATGTTTTTTATCGACAGCCTTACCGACGATAACAGCTATGCTTACAGATGCGCGTTAAAGCAGGGTGTTCCCTCGGCTCAGAGAGATGTTTTTATCGACGATAAACCATCCGTTTTTTATATAAAAAACCAGATTAATATTGCCGCCTCTTTGGCGAAAAGATTTAAAAGAGTAATAGTTATAGGGCATCCTAGATACGGCACTGTGAAAGCGCTGATGCTGGAAATACCTAAACTTAAAAAAGAAGGCTACGCATTCGTGCCTTTGTGCGAATTTTTGAGATAATTTATTTATTATGGAAAATAATATTAAAGAAAAGGTAATAGTAGCATTGGATTACCCGGATTTGAAACCGGCCGGCCTGCTGCTCGAAAAACTTGACGGCGAAGCTTATTTTTATAAAATAGGTTCCGAGTTTTTTACTTCCTGCGGAGCGAAAAGCATCGAATTAGTTAAAAATTACGGAGGCAAAATATTTTTAGACCTTAAATTTCACGACATACCCAACACGGTTTATAATGCCGTAAAATCTGCGGGAAAATTAGGAGCGGATATAATCAACGTACACGCGTCCGGCGGCATAGATATGATGAAAGCGGCAAAGAAAGGCTGCAAAGAAGCTGAGGATGCAGCCGGAAAACATATCGATATTATTGCCGTAACCGTGCTGACCAATTTGTCCGGCGGGGACGTAAGCGATATTTTTTATAATTTAGGCGAGGAAAACAATATTTTTCCAATATGCGAACCCGTAAGCGAAGCCGCCGGAAAAAGGCGCGATAAAGGAATAAGCAGAGGCAGTTCAAATAACGCGGCTTCCCTTTTGGCTTTACATCTGGCAAAACTGGCATGGGCGGCGGAAATGGACGGAGTCGTTTGCTCGGCCCTCGAATCTTTTAAAATAAAAAAAATTTTCGGTAAAAATTTCAAGGCCGTTACTCCCGGGATAAGGCTTAAATCAAAAAATATTAAAGACGACCAGAAAAGAATAACGACGCCTTCCGAAGCTTTTAATTCCGGTGCGGATTACATAGTCGTGGGAAGGGAAATAACCGGAGCGGAAAATCCAGCCGCCGCCCTGCGGGATATTTATTCGGATATAGAAAATAACCGCGGATAATACCCGCCGGGAACTGCATACAAAGCATAATAGTTTATAAATACTATAAACGATTCAATAAAAACGGAAGCGAAAATAATATGAATCTAATAATTTACGGGGTGAACACCCTTAAGGAAGCCGTATTTTCGGGAAATTTAAAAATGGGAGACAGAGTTTACCTAAGCGAAAAAAAATTGAAAAACGGAATAATAGATAAGAACCTTATTAAACTTTTTGAAGAAAAAAATATTAATGTTCTCACGAAAAACGACGGCGCCTTTATAAAAGATTTCGGCAGGGAAGCGCTTATTAAAGGCATTGCCGCAAATGTCGAATATAGGGAAAAAAGCTATGAAGAATTGACAGGCAAAGCAAATGCCGATAATTTTCCTTCCGTAATGCCCGTGTATTTAATCCTCGACGAAATTACGGACCCGCAGAATTTAGGCTCCATAATAAGGACGGCTAACTGCGCCGGTATTTCGGGCATAATAGTTCCTAAATCGAACTCGGTTTTTATTACGTCTTCCGCGGCGCATGTTTCTCAGGGGGCTGTTTTTTACGTAGATACGGTGAGGGTAGCCAATATCTCGCGGACCATCGAAGATTTAAAAAAACGCGGAATATGGGTCATAGGGCTTTCCAACGAGGCTGAAGACGATATTTACGGAATGGATTACGATGTTCCTCTTGCGATAGTAGTCGGTTCGGAAGGCAAAGGGCTAAGAAGATTGACGGCGGAGAAATGCGAAAAGGTTTTAAAGATTCCGATGGCTGGAAGCATAAATTCTCTGAATGCATCGGTAAGTTTCGCGGTTACGGCTTACGAGATTTTAAGGCAGAGAAAATACGCCGGGAAAAAATAATTGAAAGGCATCGTTATTTCCGTCGCGCAGCCTTGGGCGTACCGGCTAAGCCAATTAAAGGCGGTTCTGCAAATTGCGGCGGAATGCCGGCAGAGAATATGGAAAATAGGTAAAAAACCGGATATGTTTAAAACGCCAAACGAAAAACAGCCGTCTTAAAATTTATTAACGCAATCAAAAACATAAATCAAAAACAGGCATGAAAAATAACATGAAAAATAACTTGACATTAATCATTTAGTAGTTTAAACTCTAAAGAATGACTTATTTATCTAGTTGTTTAGATAAATGTCTAATTTAATAAACAAGCAGCCCGCATTATTTTAAAGGCTGTTTTTAAGATTCAAGGAGAAGTTAAGTATGAGGTACCAAGGGAAAGTGAAATGGTTTAACGACAGTAAAGGTTTTGGTTTTATCGAACAGGAGAACGGACCAGATGTTTTCGTTCATTATTCTGCGATTTCGCAGGATGGTTTTAAAACCTTAACGGAGGGACAGAAAGTAGAATTTGAAATCACCAATGGCGCAAAAGGTCCCCAGGCTATCAATGTAACGAAGGGATAATCTTTGTTTATTGCTTTAAGCGGTGTATTCTATCTACTTGCGCTAAATATCATTAAAAATTTCACTATCCTCTGAGGAAAGTAATAATAAAGTAATATAATTATAGCAAGCGAACAAAAGTATGCCGTTTTAAAAGTTTGACCATTTTAAAATCATTTACCCCAGTAAATAAATTAAATTTATTGGGGTTTTTTTATTTGAAAAAACCGGAGGAAAATAATTGAATTTTCAAAAGAAAATTAGGAATATAGCGGTTGTAGCCCATGTTGACCACGGAAAAACCACGCTTATAGACAAAATGCTTAAAGAAAGCATAAGCAAAAGAGATTTTGATGCGCTTTCCGAAAGGGCGATGGACAGCGACGAACTGGAAAAAGAGAGGGGAATAACTATTTTATCCAAATGCACGGGAATAAAATATAAAGATTACAGAATAAATATAGTCGATACTCCCGGGCACGGAGATTTCGGAAGCGAAGTCGAAAGAGTTCTCGCCATGGTAGACGGGGTTTTGCTTCTCGTAGACGCATTCGACGGCCCTATGCCCCAAACCAGGTTTATCCTTAAAAAATGTTTTGAATATAATCTGCATATAGTGCTTGTTATAAATAAAATAGACAGGCCCGGCGCAAGGCCGGAAGAAGTTTTAGAGATGGTTTACGATTTATTTCTTGAGCTTGGAGGAGAAAACGTAAATTTAAATTTTCCCGTTATTTATACCTCCGCCAAAGAAGGTTACGCTATAAAAGATTTAAGTATTCAGGGACAGGACAGATACGCGGAGAGGCTCAATCCCCTTTTTGACGCAATAATTGAATATATACCCAATCCGCCTATATTAGACAAACCGGAACTCGAGTTTTTAGTTACAAGCATAGGGCACGACGATTTTCTTGGGGCAACCGCCATAGGGATAGTGAAGTCTGGAAAACTGAGGGTTATGGACCAGGTGTATCTATATAATGCCAAGGACGAATTAGTCAGGACAAAACCTAATAAAATATTTTTATTCGACGGACTTAAAAGATTGGAAACTTCCGAAATCAACGAGGGCGATATAGCATTGGTTGCGGGACTTACGGGAGTAAACGCCGGAGATTACGTGGTAAGCGAAAAGCCGGTTTCTCCGCTGCAGCGAATTAAAATAGACGAGCCCGTTATTTTAGTAAATTTTATAGTAAATAAAAGTCCGTTTTCGGGAAGAGAAGGAAAATTAGTTACGACAAGGCAGATAAGAGAAAGGCTTTATAAAGAGGTATCCAATAACGTCGGCCTCAAGGTTGCGGAAACCGGCGACGAAACGGTTTTCGACGTTTACGGCAGGGGGCTTTTGCATCTTTCTATCTTAATAGAAAAGATGAGGAGGGAAGGCTTTGAATTCGCCGTTTCCAAGCCTAAAGGCGTAATTAAGGAAATCGACGGAAAAAAGATGGAGCCGTACGAACTTTTATATATAACAATAAAAGATGAGTTTACAGGTTCCGTATTGGAAAGGCTTTCGTCTATGAAAGGAAATTTAATGGATATGACTAAAGACGAGCAGGGAAACACATATCTGGAGTTTATTATACCTTCTAGGAGCATAATAGGTTTTCACAATGAATTTCTGACTATGACGAAGGGTACAGGCACTATGAACCACAATTTTTATAAATTCGACGAATATGCGTTCGATATATCTCCGAGAAAAAACGGAGTAATGATATCCATGGAAAATGGAGAAGCAAACTCTTACGGACTGTTTAATCTTCAGGACAGGGGCAGTTTGTTTGCGGCTCCCCAGGACGAGGTTTATGAAGGCATGATAATAGGCATTCACTCTAAGCCCGGAGATATCGCCGTAAATCCATGCAAGAAGAAACAGCTTTCCAATATGCGGTCAAAGGCTTCCGACGAAATGATAACGCTTACGCCTCCGTTAAAGCTTTCGATAGAATATGCGCTTGAATTTATCGAAGACGACGAGCTAGTAGAATTTACTCCGAAATCTATCAGGCTGCGCAAAAAATTATTGTCTGAAAACGACCGCAAAAAAGAATCGAGAGGGCTTCTTAAGGTATAATTAAAATCATGGCTCAATGAAATAGCAACCGGAAATTAATTTCATGCCGTTTTATAAAATAAATATATGATATAAAATACGGAAAATATTTATTCTATGAGAATTAAAGTTTGCGCGGTTCAGATGTCGCCTTCAAAAGACAAAACTTCTTCGATGGAAAAAGCGTTAGATTTTTTATCTATGGCGCACAAAAACAAGGCAAATATCGTTTGCTTCCCGGAACTTTTTTTGCTTAATTGGTTTTTACAGGATAACAGTAAAGAAAAGATAGAAGAAAATATAAAATCTGCCGAAGATATCGGGGGCAAGACTATAGGTTTATTCCGCGAGCAGGCAAAAAAATTAGGCATTATAATAATCGCGCCCTTTTTCGAGAAAAGCGGAGATAATTATTTCAACAGCACGGCGGTTATCAGCGAAAAAGGCGATATTACCGGAGTGTACAGAAAGGTGCATCTTCCCGACGTCGAATATTATTACGAAAAGTCTTATTTTACAAGCGGAAAAGACTTCCCGGTTTTTAATACTATTTATGGTCCTATCGGCATTCAGATGTGCTGGGACAATTTTTACCCCGAATCTACCAGAATTTTATCTTTAAAGGGCGCAGGAATTATTTTTGCTCCTACCGCATCGGCTTTCAATACCAACAATAAGTGGTTTTTATCTATTTCCGCAAATGCCTTTTTAAACGGCGTTTATGTTTTCAGGATAAACAGGGTCGGAAGGGATAAGCCTCTGGATTTTTACGGTAAATCTTTTTGCGTAGCGCCGGACGGCAATATAATAGACGATTTTGCCGGAATAAACGAGTGCGCCCTTATTTACAATATAGACACAAAAGAAATAGAAAACGCAAGGGAAAAATGGCCTTTTATAAATAACAGGTCAAAAGACGCATATAAAGACATTATTAATTATTAAATTTCTTATTTTTACTTTAGAAAATTTAATATATCTTAAATCGCCGTTATAATTTTTTTAAGAAATAATAAAGCAAATATATATCTTTATAATAGGATATGAAGATAAATTTTTTAGACCTGAAAGAACTTTCCGGTTACGATAATGAGGCTCTGCCGATTGCGCCGCCGGTTTTAGACGCTTCAATCGGACGGGAAGCCAAAATTTTAGCCGAATATATGATTGAAAAAATGTTTGCATTGCATATGCAGGCATCTCAAACTTTATGGGACAGAAAAATGTTCGACGACGAAATTAAGCGAAAAGGTTCCGGCTTTATAATATGCTATTCAAAAAATGCCGATAAAAATGCCATGATAGCCGACGCCGGCGCAAACGGCGGAAAATTTACCGCTTCCGACATAGACCCCTCTATGAAATGCGATTTGCAATCGGATATAATAGGTTTTTTTATATTTTATAACGTTATGGACGAAATGCACATATTGGATTTAACCGTTGCAAAAGATATGCGGCACAAAGGCATCGGCTCCTCGATTCTCGATTATGCCGTAAAAAAATATTCGCCGGATATTATAAAGTATTTTTTTCTTGAAGTGAGAGTATCAAACTCAACCGCCATAAAGCTATACGAAAAATTCGGCTTCAAGATATTTATGCTAAGAAAAGCTTACTATGAAGATAACGGAGAGGATGCTTTATGCATGGTAAAGGAATTATAAGCGAAAAATGCGGGGTAACTTTTAACCGGAAGATAGAAGATACTAATGGAACCTATGTTTTAAGGATTAAAAATCAATTTATAGCATCCAATTACAAACCGGGGCAGTTTGTTATGATAAAGCCTAATTCGGGCGCTCCCGCACCTTTGCTTGCAAGGCCGTTTTCCGTTTTTAATAAATTTAACGATTGCGAATTCGAGATTTTATACAGAGTTTGCGGCAGTTCCACGGAGATTTTAAGTAAAATTCCAGAGGGCGGATTTTTGGACGTTACCGGTCCCTTAGGAAACGGATTTAATTTGGAATTGGATGCAAACGCGGATTCAGGCAAAAGAAGAACGCATATATTGATTGCCGGAGGCGTCGGCTTGGCGCCTTTATTCTCTATGCCGGATTATATCGCTAACGTTTGCGGCAACGCCGGTAAAATAAAAGACAGAATAATTTTATATTACGGAGCCGGCAAAGCGGAGGAGCTTTACTTCAGGCGCAATTTAACGGATATGGCGCAATCGGGATTAGACGAAGTTCATTTTGCGACGGACGACGGGTCATTTGGATTTAAGGGAAATATAATAGAATTATTAGATAAAAATATAGGGGAATATGTAAAAAAAGACGGAGAAGCCGTCAACCGGAATGAAGGCGACGGCGTATTTTTTTATGCCTGCGGCCCAAAGACTATGACGAACGGTCTTATTTCGCGGTTTTTAGAGACGGGCTTGCCGCCGGACAGCCTTCAAGTGTCTTTAGAAGAAAGTTTCGGGTGCGGAATAGGGGTCTGCCTCGGATGCGCTATTAAGATTAAAAAGGCGGAAGATTTTGAATATAAAAGGGTCTGCAAAGACGGTCCCGTTTTTTACGCAGGTGAAATTTTCGATATTAACGATAGAAATATCGTGCGTGGCGAACCGGTTAATATCGATGTCAACGATAATGATAAAGACGAAAACAATAAAAATAAAAATAAAGATATAAATCTTTCGGTAAAATTAAGGGGTTTATTTCTAGATTATCCGGTTATGCCCGCATCCGGCACATTCGGATACGGAGAGGAATTTATAAATATTTTAGATTACGAGTATTTCGGCGCCCTCGTAACTAAAGGAATTTCTTTGGAACCGTCTAAGGGAAACGAAATGCCGAGAATTTGCGAAACATCGTGCGGCATGATAAATTCAATCGGCCTACAAAACGTAGGCTTAGAAAAATTCAGAAACGATAAAATGCCTTTTTTGAGAAATTTCAAAAAACCCGTGATAGTCAATTTTTTTGGAAAGAGCATCGAAGAATATGTTTTATTGGCGCAAAAGTTGTCGGAAATCGAAGGCATCGGCGCGCTTGAAGCAAATATCTCGTGCCCCAACATAAAAGAAGGAGGAAGAACTTTCGGTTCGGATCCCGAAGCCGTCTATGAATTAGTTTCTTCTGTAAAAGAAATAACAGGCGATAAATTGCCTTTAATAGTAAAACTGACCCCCATGGTAAGCGATATATCGTTAATTGCGGAAGTCTGCGAAAAAGCCGGCGCCGATATTATATCGCTTATAAATACTATTCCGGCGGCAAAAATAGATATAAAAACGAAAAAATTTAAATTGGGCAGGGGCTTCGGAGGGTTATCCGGAGCGGCGATAAAGCCCGTAGCCATAAAGCTTGTAAACGATGTTTACAACAGCGTTAGGATTCCGATTATAGGAATGGGAGGCATAAGTTCGTGGGAGGATGCCGCGGAGTTTTTTCTGGCGGGAGCTTCCGCGGTTTCTGTAGGAACATATTCTTTCGTAAAACCTAAAATCGTTCCGGAAATAGTCTGCGGATTAAAAAATTATTTAATTATTAACGGTTTTGACAGTATCTATCGGATTATCGGGCTTGCAAACAGAAAAATTAAACCGTAAAGTCAGGGTTTTTGAAAATGGCCGAATATTTCATGCTCGCATTATCATCGGTTCTTTTTATAGGGCTGACGGCTGCCATAATATTTTTCCTCGCATATACGGGCAGGCTTAAAAGCCGTCACAGCGATGCCGTTTCGGCAAGCTTGGCGGAAAGAGACGGCATTATAAAGAAATATATAGTGCTTGAAGAAGAGCTTAGAAATCTGAAAATCCAGTTCAACAGCGCAAACATAGAAATGAGCGATGCCAATGCGCTGAGAGAAAAGCTGAATGAAGACAATAAGCGTCTCTTTGCTGAACTTTCGTCGTTAACGACGGAAAATAATAATTTAAAAGAAAAAATAGAAAACTTAAAGGCAGATTATGAATCCCGGTTAATAAATCAAAAAAAAGAGTTTTTGGAACTCGAAAATAGATTTAAGGAAGAATTTGAAAATCTGTCGTCCAGGATGCTGGAAGATAAAAGTAAAAAATTCGTAGAAATCAATAAAGAAAGTATATACGGCATACTCAATCCTCTTTCTGAAAAGATTAACGAGTTTCAAAAAAGAGTGGAAGATACTTACGATAAAGAGTCCAAACAGAGATTTTCGCTTCAGACGAAAATAGGCGAGCTTGTCGAAGTAGAAAATACGATGAAAAGGACGACCGATAATCTGACCGCGGCATTAAAAGGAACGGGAAAAGTTCAGGGCGACTGGGGAGAGATGATATTGGAAAAATTATTGGAGCATTCCGGCCTTATAAAAGGCATCCAGTACGAAACTCAAAAAACTTTAAAAACGACCGGAGAAATGGACGAATCTATTAAGTTAAGGCCGGACGTCATAGTGCATCTTCCGCAAAACAGGGATTTAATAATAGATTCCAAGGTATCGCTTACCGATTACGAGAAATATATTAGCATTGCCGGTTCAAATAATACCGGCATCAATCAAGATGCGGAGGCGGACATAGACAGGTTCCTTAAATCCCACGTTAATTCGGTTAGAAAGCATATAAGCGAATTGAGCGACAAGAATTATTCCAGATTATTGGGAGCAAACAGTTTAGATACCGTTATTATGTTTATTCCTATCGAATTCGCATATACCGCGGCCGTCAATTACGACAGGGATATCTTAACATTCGCGTATAGCAGAAATGTAATAGTCGCGACCCCTTCTATAATTATGCTGGTTTTAAAAATAGTTTCCAGCCTGTGGGTGCAGGAAAAAAGTATGGAAAACGCTAACGAAATAATGTTTATTGCGGGGCAGTTATACGATAAATTTTGCTCTTTCGGTAAAAGTATGGAAGAAATGGGGGCGGCGTTAGACAAAACGGTTTTAAAATACGGAGATGCCAAAACACAGCTTGTTTCCGGCAAAGGAAATTTGATGGGGAAATTTGAAAAGATTAAGCAGTTAGGCGCCAAATCCACCAAATCCATAGACTATATTAAGTTCGACTCTTAAAATGACTTGCGTTTTCTCTTTCTCTCCATCGCTCATGGTTGCGGAAACTCTTTTTAAACACGTCAAGGCGTGATATTGACTTGAAAGGCTTATTTACTGCGGTATTGCTTGGTGGGCGCGGCAGGTCTCGAACCTGCGGCTTCCACCGTGTGAAGGTGACACTCTACCGCTGAGTTACGCGCCCCGGTAATTGGAATAAATAAAACATATAAAAACAAACCTATGCTTTTATTTTAGTTTAATAGGGTAATATAAAAATGTCAATAAATAAGTTTAATATAAATAAGTTTATCACGCATAGCCTAAAAAAAATAAGGCATAATAACGATAATTTAACTAATAGTTTGTTGTATCTTTTAATTTTATTGATATAATATGAAGATAATAAACTATTTGGTGAAATTATGCACATTGAATATTCAGAGTCGAAAAGTTCGGAAGGGCTTTTCGATGCATTGCTTAATTCAAACGTGTTCTGCGTTTTCCTGTTTCAGGATAAAGGCAATATCATCCTTTCAAATAAAACCTTCAGGGATTTCATAGGCTATTCCGAAGAAGAGCTCAGAGATTTAACTCCTTACGATATTATCGCAGGCGAAGATAGAATTTTTGTAAAAGAATTGGTGGAAAGAAGAATAAGGGGCGAAGTTTTTAGCGCAGAGCGTATTAATCATACCTATAAAACAAAAGACAATTTTTTAAAGCCTACTATCGCTTTCGGATACACGATTTCCTACAAAGGCAAGCCCGCGGGATTGATTTTGCTTCTGGATATTTCCAGACAGAAAATATACGAAAAACTATTTATGTCTTTAAAGGAAATTAATCAGCTCGTAATCGCCGAGCGGGATAAGGGCTCGTTGCTGGAAGGGGTATGCCGGATACTCGTGGAAAAGGCCGGTTTCAGGATGGCCGCGATAGGGGATGTCGACGAGGATTCAAAACTTTTCAGATTCAGATACGTTTCTAGCTCATACGGCGAAAATATAGAAAATCTAAAAAAAGTTAAAATATCCGTCGATGAAAATTTGCCGGAAGGCAGGGGCTCCGTGGGCGAAGCTTACAGAACCGCCAAAATCGTTACGGTTTCGGATTCAAGAACCGACCCAAGGCTCGAACCATGGAGGCAGGAGTATATAAGCCGCAATATATTTTCCACCTGCTCCATACCCATTAAAAGGGGTGAAAAGGTGGAATGTATTCTATTGATACAATCCGAAACCCCAAGAAGCTTTGACGAATATTATGAGATATTAAAAGAGACGCAGGCGGATATATCGTTTGCGTTGAAGCATTTGGAGCAGGACGAAAAGATTAAATCCGTATATATGCTGTATGCCGTTCTTTCGGAAGTTAATCAGCTTATAGTCAGGGCGGAAAACGAAAATTTATTATTTTCGGAAATCTGCAACAAAATAGTGGAAAAAGGGCTGTTCAAAGACGCATTTATAATTCTTTTTGATTCTAGACTGAACGTAAAGCTTTCTTTTTCTTACGGCAAAAGCGATTATCTCGATTATTTAAAACAGCATTTAAACAATCCGGCATCAAACAAAGGGCCTTTGCTGACGTCTTTTTCTAAATCAAAAATAGTAATTAACAACGATATTCTGAAAAATATGCCCATGCAGCCGTGGAGAGAGGAGATGGCAAAAAGAGGCTATCTTTCAAGCGCCGCGATACCCGTAATAAAGAAAAATAAAACGATAGGGGTTTTTTCTTTATATTCCGATAAACAGGGATTTTTTAAAAAAGACACATACGCTCTTTTAAAAGAAATAATGGCCGATTTAAATTATGCACTCGATAAAGTGGAAGACCAGAAATGGCATTCGATGATTTCCGTCGCGTTAAACTCTGGGTCCGATTTCATAATTATTACAGATAAATATTTTAACATACTATACGTAAACAAAAGTGCCAATAAAATATTCGGCTATTCGGAAGATGAGCTTATAGGCGGACATTATTCTAAAATTTTTGAAGGCGGTGCGGGCAGAAAAGAATTTGCCGAAAAATTTTTAGGCACAATTTTATCCGGAGAAATCTTAACCGATATTTTTACATACAAAACAAAAAAAGGAAACGCTATCTACTGCTATACGAGCATTACCCCATTTCGGGCCGGAAGCGCAACCGAATATTATATTACGGTAGGGAAGGATATTACAAAGGAAATAGATTCGGAAGAAACGATGAACCGTTTAATATACTTCGATTCTCTGACGAACATGCCGAATAAAAAACTTTTAAAGGAAAAAATAGACGCGTTTATCGCGGAAAATGCTCCTTATATGAACGATAAATCATGCGCGCTTGCCATAATAAATCCGGTAAATTTTTCACTTATAAACCATACTTTCGGGATAGAAGCCGGCAACAAAATAATGCTTGAAATAGCCGGCAGGATAAAGAATATTATAAAAGGCTACGACATTTCCGCCAAATGGGAAGCAGATAAATTTGCGGTATTTTTAAAAAATTTAAGATTCGACGAAGATGCTCTGCATATCGTCAATAGAATAGTGGTTTCTTTGGAAAACGCCTATTTATACGGCGATAAAAAAATAAATATATCGTTTAACGCAGGAATATCTTTTTATCCTAAAGACGCCGAAAACTCTCAGGAGATTTTCAATAAAGCCGAAGCCGCACTTTTTAACGTAAGAAATAAAGGGGATAACAGCGTCGGATTCTTTAAAAAAGAATTGGAAGAACTTGCCAGAAAAAAAGTCGAATTAAGAAGCGGACTCATAGATGCCATTGCCAATAAAGAGTTTATTTTGCAATACCAGCCCTATTTCGATACTCAAACAGGCATTATCAAGGGAGCGGAGGCGCTTCTCAGATGGAAAAAGCCCGAAAGGTTAGTGCCTCCGATGGAATTCATTCCTTTCCTTGAACAGAGCGGTATGATTACGGAAGTAGAAAACTGGATAATAGGCGAAACGGCATCGAAAATAAAAAAATGGACGATTCAAGGGCTCAACGTAGTCCCCGTTTCCATAAACATATCTCCCGTCAGTTTCAGGGACCCGCAGATAAAAGAAAGGTTCAGCGGCATAATTGCAAAACACGGCATAGACCATCGTTTTTTTAATTTTGAAATAGTGGAGAGGACTTTTATGGATAATTTCGAATATTCGGAAGCCCTTTTAAGGCATCTGAAGGAAAGCGGATTCGGACTTTCCATAGACGATTTCGGAACCGGATATTCTTCCCTGTCTTATCTGGCCGGCCTCCCGTTCGACCACTTAAAAATAGATATTTCGTTTATAAAAAAAATGCTTATTGAAAAACATTCTAGATATATAGTTGAAACCATAATTTATCTTTCAAAAAAACTTGGCATGAAATCGGTAGCCGAAGGCGTCGAAACCGAAGAACAGCTTGCATTGCTGAAGGACTTGAGATGCGAATGCGTACAGGGATTCTTTCTGTCAAAACCTTTGAGCGAAGAAAACTACGAGAAACTTTTGGCCTAAAATAAAGGAAAAAAAACGCCGCAGGCAGGTTCCGGTTTTGCCTTGTCCGACCTTGTCCGGCCGAAGGTTCTGCAGTTTAAAAGCATTAAAGTTTTCCCGCATTTTCTACAAAATTTTTCGCCAGCTCGCCGTTGGAAAAAAAAGAAAGATGTATATAGCTTCCTACGGTATTAAGGATATTATAGCCTTCAGGTTTAATTTCTCCGGGAAGGTTTGGATTTTCGTATTCCAGTATTTTTTTATATTTTTTGCAATCTTTTTTCCCGCAATCGCGGTTTGTTGTCGAATCTAACAGCTTGGAGTAATGGAATTCATGCCCGTTGGCAGTCAAGCCGGCTTCCCCGAAAAACGTTTTTTCCTTGAACCGGACGGTTCTGTATCCCAAAGAAAGCCTTCCGCCATCCATAGTGGCCTCAAAAGGAAATATACCGGCCATATCGAAGCTTTTTCCTCCGTACGCCAGCTTTTCGCACAGATACATTAAGCCGCCGCATTCCGCGTATATTATACCGTTATCTTCGGAAAATTTATTGATTTCTTCGATTATCGTTCTGTTTTCGGACAGCCTGCCGGCGTATATTTCGGGATAGCCTCCGCCAATATATATCGCTTTTATATTTTTCGGAATGGTTTTGTCTTCCAACGGGCTGAAAAAAATAATCTCCGCGCCGCAATCCTTTAAAATTTCAAAGTTAAAATTATAGTAAAAAAAGAACGCTTTATCCATGGCGACGGCAATATTTACTTTTTTATTTTTCGTAGCGTTTGATATTGCGCCACAATAGCCGCTAATGCTTTTTTTATAGGCATCCATATTGCGGATGCCATTTTTTCCGTCCGCCGCTTTTTTTTTATAATCTAAAAACAGCCGGTTAAAACGAATCGAGTTTTTTTCCAAAGTCTTTATCAGAAGCTCTAAATCGACGTTTTTGAAAACTGCTTCTTTAATGCCGCGTATTATTTTATTAAATTCTTTAATGCCGATTCCGTCGGTTTCCGGAGTTGTCAATCCGAGATGTCTTTCTTTAATGGAAAAAGCGGATTTATCGTTTAAGACGTATCCTAAAACCTCTATGCCGGAGATATTGCCTTTAATTTCTTTATTTATTATTTCGAAATGCCTTACGGAAGCAATATTGTTCAGAATTACCCCGCAAACGTTAATTCCTTTTTTATATTTTTTCAGTCCGTAAATTAACGAAGCCATAGTGGAAGATATTCTTTTAGAATCCATTACCAAAACAACGGGGAATTTAAACTTTTCGGCTATGGCGTAAGAGTTCCCGTCATAAAGCCCCATGGCGCTTTCAATTACAAACGCCTCTTCCTTATGTATTTTTTTGCCGCGTTCAGTTCCGGGTTTTTTATCTTCGTATCCACCGAAAAACCATTCGGCCAGATATCCGTCGGGAATCAAAAAGGGGTCTAAATTTTTTGCATCTAAATTTAATGCTTTAGATAAAACGAATGCGTCTATAAAATCCGGACCGGTTTTATAAACGTTCAACGCATAGCCGATGTCCTGAAGGGCTTTGGAAAAAGCTATAGTTATAACGGATTTTCCAGAAGACGACCTGTCCGAGGCAAAATAAACGGAAAGCATAAATATATTTATATTATTAATATTAATAAAGGATTTTGTGAAATCCGGTTAAAGCTGCGATAAATACGATTTCTGAAACCTTTACTCCGAAGCCGAGCATATCGCCGTTAACTCCGCCGAATTTTTTTTCGAAGTAAAATATTATAAAAAGAATAATAAGGACGGCCGCCAGTAAAGAAAAAATCCCCGCAAGCCCTAAAAGAAACATAATGATTATAAAAGTAAAAATAGAAGCCGCTATGAATGACGGCCCTTCCGTTCCTTCCGTAAAAATAGCTCCTATACCTTTAAAATTGTCCGGCGTCTTTGAAAAATACGACATGAGAACTATCGAATATCTGCCGACCACCGGAAACGAAATTAAAGGCAGATATATATAATCCGTATTTTTATCATAAGCATGATAATTAAAGACGGCATATGGGCTGAAAACAAAGTTGGAATTAAACGCCCCGATTAGCGACCACATTAAAAGAATATAAAAGATTACCGATATATTTCCCGAAATTCCCGCGTTTACATCCTTCATCGCTTTATAGAACTTCGTTTTATCGCCGCTTTTCAAATAAGCGGAAAAACCGTCGGAGGTATCCGATAATCCGTCGAAATGGAGGCCGCCCGTTATGGCATAAAGGAAAAATATAGATATTAAAACCGCGGGCATGACCGGTAAAAATCTATTAAAGATATAAAAAACCGCCGCTAACGTTAGTCCTATCGATAATCCGGCCAAAGGAAAATATTTTATGGACTTTTTTAAGGCGGCCGCATATAAAACGGAGCCGGAGCCGGTTTCTACGCCGGAATCGTGAATATTTTCTATTTTTACCGCAACGGCATTTTTTCCTTTTAATTTAAATATCGTCAAGAAATTTATAGCCTCGAATAAATCGCTTATAATCGGCATTTTTTATAAAATTATATATATTTATTTACATTTAATTTTAAAAATGGGTTAGATAAATAATAAATCGATTAATAAATAAAAAAACAAATCGGATTTATTTATTAAGTTTCGATGCATAAACTCTTGCCTCGTCGAACGTAAGCATGTTATTGTACATATCCAATGAGGTTTCTATCACCTTCATCGCGATAGCCGCCCCCGTTCCTTCGCCAAGCCTCATGGATAGATTCAATACCGGAATTTTACCGATAAGCTTAACGGCGGTTTTGTGCCCTCTTTCTTTGGAAAGATGTCCCAAGAACATATAATCGGAGGCATCCGGATTTATTTTTAAAGATATCAGCGCCCCTGCGGTGGAAATAAACCCGTCCACCACAACCGGCATCCTGTTTATGGCGCATCCAAGTATGAATCCGGCTATCGCCCCTATTTCCAGCCCCCCCACTCCGGCTAAGACGTCTATCGGGTCGCCGCCGTTGCGTATATTCGCGCCGATTGCTCTTTCTATGATTTTTGCTTTTTTTTCTATCACGCTTGCGCTAACCCCTGTTCCACGGCCGCAAACAAGTTTAGGCGGCTTTTTTGAATAAAAGCAGGTTATTGCCGAAGCAGGCGTCGTATTGCCTATTCCCATGTCGCCCGTAGAGCAGATGTCCGCCCCCTTTTCTTTTATTATGCCGGATATTTCTATCCCCTTAAGGATAGAGCTTAAAGCCTCGCCGTAGGTCATTGCGCGTTCCCGGTATATGTTGGCCGTCCCTGTCCTGACTTTCGCGTTTATAAAATTATCCGAGGCAAATGCCTCCGGGGCGGATGTTTCTATGTCTGCGGCTATCCCGGCATCCGCAACGATAACTTTCGCGCCTAATGAATCGGCTATGGCGTTAATAGCCGCCCCCCCGCTTAAGAAGTTCAATACCATCTGGACGGTAACATCCCGTTTAAAAAGGCTGACGCCTTCTTCCGCTACGCCGTGGTCGCCCGCAAAGACGCATACGAATTTATTATTTAAACGCGGTCTTTCTTTTTCCGTGATAGCTATTATATCCTTAGCAAATTCTTCTAATCTGCCGAGGCTTCCTTTGGGCTTAATCAGCTTGTCTAGCCTGCGTCCGGCAATTTTATGAAATTTTTCTTTGTTTACCGGTTTTATAGAATCGGTCATGGAATAGAGATAATCCCTTTCGTTCATATTTCCCCTTTTATTTGCTTTAGCGGCAATGGATTGCCGGCGATAACGCAGTATGCTTCATCGGATAACGCCGAGAGTTTCTGTTCCATTAAACCGTTTAACTCTATGAATTTTCTTAAATAAGCATCCGCAGGAACCATATTGAAGCCGAGGGAATCGGCGACCGTTACTACCGAGCATTTAATTTTTTTTAAATCGGCGCATATTTTAAGAATAGCATCAAAAGTAAAATCATAATCCGAAATATCTTTAAACGCGGATGAAAGCCACAGCGTCATAGAATCAATGAGAATTACGGTTTTCATATTGAGCGGCGCCCCGCAAATTTTATCGATTTCGCCGCTTAAATTTTCAAAATTTTCGCGAACTTCGAAGACGCCGCTTCTTTTCTCTTTATGTTTTTTGATTTTTTGCATCATATCTTCGTCTGGTTCGCAAAAGTTTTTACCGCTGAATTTTGCCGTAGCTATGAAATAAAGCGAACTATCGATTCTTTTTTCTAACGGAGGCGTTTCCGTTCCGGAAAAATAAGAGCTGTATATGGAAATCGCTGTTTTTTCGGCAAAATCCGATTTTCCGGAAGATATGCCGCCTGTTATGAAAATCTTAGGCATCGCCTTTATTTCCATTTTAATTTTTTCAATTATTATACTATATTTTTTAATCCCTATCCGATAAATTTTGATTAATGCCGGGAATATGTTATATTATAAATATCGCAGAGAAAAACAAAATTAAAAGCAGGCCGGTAAGGCAGGCCGGCAGGAAGAAAGAAGCGTTAAAAATAAGGAGAAATATAATATATGACGGAAAAGGAGTATGCGGCTAAAAACATTTTCTCGAATGCAGCGGAATTTGTTTCTGAAAGGGAAAACATCGATAAAAAGGAGCTTATAGAAAACATTGCAAACGGCAAAGCGGTTATTTTGCACAATAAGAATAAAAACAGGTTCGTCGGCATAGGCAAGGGTCTGACCACAAAAATAAACGCAAGCATCGGAACTTCGACAAATCATATAAATATAGACGAAGAGATAAGAAAAGCGTCAGCCGCGGAAAAAGCCGGAGCCGATACGTTAATGGAACTTAGCGTAGGAGGGGATTTAAACTCTATAAGGCGGGAAATATTAAACGGCACGTCGCTGCCGGTAGGGACCGTTCCCCTGTATCAGGCATTCAGGGAAGCGATAGACCTGTATAAGGACCCCGTAAAAATGCCGGAAGACCTAGTTTTCGAGGTAATAGAAAAACAGTGCGCCGACGGGGTTTCTTTTATGGCGATTCATTCGGGTTTAAATTTAATATCTCTGGAAAGATTAAAAAAGCAGTCTTACAGGTATGCGGGGCTCGTTTCCAAAGGAGGGGCGTATTTAACCGCATGGATGATAGAAAACAATAAAGAAAATCCTTTATACGAAAGATTCGACGACCTTCTTAAGATATTAAAAAAATACGACACGGTTTTGAGCCTCGGAAACGGTTTAAGGGCGGGAGCTACGGCGGATTCTTTCGACAGAGCCTATATGCAGGAGCTTATCATAAATTGCGAGCTTTGCGACATTGCGCGGGATTACGGCGTACAGGCCATAGTCGAAGGCCCCGGCCATATCCCTATAGACGAGATAGAAGCTAACGTCAAGATACAGAAAAAAATGTCCGGAGACGCCCCCTTTTACGTTTTAGGCCCTCTCGTTACGGATGTAGCGGCGGGATACGACCATATATCTTCGGCGATAGGCGGGGCTTTATCTTCTTCTTACGGGGCGGATTTTTTATGTTATGTTACTCCCGCGGAACATCTCGGCCTGCCGTCCGAAGAAGACGTAGAAATCGGCGTTAAGACCGCAAAGATTGCCGCACATATAGGCGATATGATAAAATTGAAAAAGACCGGAGACGATTTGAATATATCCAAAGCCAGAAGGGACACAAACTGGAAAAATCAATTCAGATACTCGATAGACCCGGACTATTCCAAGGCGGTATTCAAATCAAAAAATCGCGACGATGCCGCGGGGTGCAGTATGTGCGGAGAATTTTGCGCTCCCTTAAGAGTAAAAAAATATTTTGGATATGAAATCAAACACGGTAAAAAATCTTAACGTTAAATTGGCGGCGGCCGTCTTATTTGCCCTTTTATTGGCCTCCTTTGTAATATTCAGCCTTAAAGGCATGGTTAAGATTTATAGGCTTAGGTCCGAACGGCAAGGACTGACGGCAGATATCTCGACGATTAAAAAAAGCAATAAAAAGATAGAAAGGCAGATATATGAACTGACCTATGACAAGCAATACGTCGCTAATATCGCAAGAGAAAAGCTGAATATGATAAAAAAGGGAGAGATAGTATTTAAATTTGTAGGAAAAGATAAAAAAAATAAAAATAATACCGGCGGGCAAAACAGACAGGTTCATACGGCGGTAAAATAATAGCTTAGGAAATAGGCTTAGGAAATTTCGAAATATTCTGGATAGAAACCGTCCTGCATTTTAATGTCGATAGTTTTATTTATTTTTTCTTCCAGCATTTTTAATTCTTTTTGATTTTCATATAATTTATTCATAACGTTGGGATGGACGGTTACGGTAATTTTTTTCGCCCTTGTTTTTTTTGCATGGTTAGAAACCGCCCTTAACAATTCAAAGCATACCGTATGCGCAGATTTTACCATGCCTGAGCCTTCACACACCGGACACTGTTCCAGAAATGTCGATGAAAGGCTGTTGCCCGTTCTTTTTCTCGTCATTTCTACGAGTCCGAGTTCGGTTATCCTGTTGATAGTAGTTTTAACCCTGTCGTTTTTGAGAGCGTCTTCCAAAGTCCTGTAAACTTTTTCTTTATGGTCCTCTTTTAACATATCTATGAAGTCTATTACTATAATGCCCCCGATATTCCTCAACCTTAGCTGGTAAGCTATTTCTTTCGCCGCTTCAAGATTTGTTTTCAGTATCGTATCTTCGAAATTTCTCTTTCCGACAAACTTGCCGGTGTTTACGTCTATTGCGGTCAGCGCCTCGGCATGGTCTATTATTATGTAGCCTCCGGATTTGAGCCAGACTTTTTTATTAAGCGCCTTAGAGATTTCCTTTTCTATATTAAACCGTTCAAATATCTGAATGCCCGTTTTATCCTTATATAATTCGACGATTTCGATATATTCGGGAGATTGTATAGAAAGAAAATTGACGATTTTTTGATATTCTTCCTTTTCGTCAACCCAAATTTTATCTACTTTTTTATTTAAAAAATCTCTTAATGCCCTTAAAGATATGCCGATATCACGAAAAATCAATTTAGGCGCCTTTGTTTTTACCTGTTCGTTGAAAATATTGTTCCATAGGCCGGTAAGAAACCTGATATCTCTTTCTATGTCTATTTCCGAAGCGTTTTCCGCCGCAGTTCTTATTATAAAACCCGTGCCTTCGCTTCTATATTTTAATACTATATTTTTAAGCCGTTTTTTTTCCGCATCGCTTCTAATTTTTCTTGAAATTCCTATAGAGGACGATGTCGGCATATATACCAAAAATCTGCCCGGGAGGGATATATGGCTGGTAACGCGGGCGCCTTTCGTTTTAACCGGTTCCTTTGCTATCTGGACGAGAATTTCCTGATTTTTTTTAATAAGCTGGTCGATATTTGGCAGTCCCTTTCTCTTTTTCTTGACCTTTTTAGGCTTGGGGACATATCCGTCCGACTCTTCTTCGTTTCCGTTTCCGTAATTTTCGATTTCGGCCGGTTCCTCTGCTCCGGGTTCAAAAAAATCGTAATCCAAGGCGTCTATTTCGTAAAAATCCCCTGCATATAAAAATGCCGATTTTTCCCAGCCTATATCTATGAAAGATGCCTGTATCCCGGGAAGAACCTGCATTACTTTCCCTTTATATATATTTCCGTGACGGGGGGAACTTTCGTCGCGTTCAATAAAAATTTCCGCTAATTTGCCGTCTTCCATAAGAGCTACGCGTGTTTCGAAGTCGTCTTTATTGATTATAAGTTCAGTAGCCAATGGCGCTCCCAAATTTTATATGGAAAAAATTTTAGATTAACTTTTATTTTTAATCCATCATTATTTTAACACAATAAGCATGATAAAATAAATAAATTAAGTTTTTAAATTAAATTTTTATTTTAAATAGATATGGAATAAAAGCGGTTATAAATTTTTTTATTCGATTTTTTTATTTGGATTTATTTATGGTTTGTATGATATAATAAAATAAAAATGAGGAAATTTTTTATATACCTTCATATTATGAATAAAAAAAAGAGGATATAAATTATATGGAAGAGAATGTTGTTCTTTGCGCCGTATGCGCATGGAGAGGCGTCTGCAGGAAAAAATACAGCGTTTCGGGAATCGAAATTTTTAACTGCGCCGATTTTTCTAGGGATGTTTCTCTTTCCATGTCCGGTTTCGACGACCTCATATCTTTTATAAATAATTTTAAAAATAACAGGGTAAATTGATTTGAAAAAAGATAAGCTTACGGCAGTTATAGTCTTTATAATAATTTTATTCATAGTTTTCGTTTTTGGACTGTTCGTAGGGAAAAAATTGTCGCCCAAAACATCAAAAGAAGGCACGATAAAAGAATCTTCCTTAAAAAATAAAAATAAACTTCGAGAAGAAAAAAACAATAAAGAACAAATCCCTGTTCAGGGAAGCAATATCAAATTTACTCCGCTCTCAAAAATTGCTCCTTTAAATAGCGGAAATAAATCTATCGGCCAAAAACCTGCTTCAATAAAAAAGGCGGTAAACAAGCCTTTAGTAAAGCCTGCAAATAAAACCGCAGAAAAACAAAAGCTTAAAACGAAGATAGTTTATATTAAAAAACCGGTTTACGTGTATAAATACATAGATAAAAAAAGTTTATCAAAAAAAGGCGCTCCTTTTTCCGCAAACCCCAAAATTTATTACACGATTCAAGTCGCGGCTCTTTCAAAATACGTTCAGGCTAAAGCCCTTGCGGACAAACTTAATTCCATGGGATTTTTTTCTTATATAGTTCCCGTCAGCGTCTCAGGCAAAAACGGAAAATCGACCTATCAGCAGATAAGGGTCGGAAAGTTCTCGACTATTAACGGAGCCAAATCGGTGGAAAACATTATATCGAAAAAATTTAAAGTCAAACCTTATATTATCAAGGTCGATTAACTTTCTCCATCTCTTCACGCAAACCGCCTTACCCGTACTCTTTATGTTTTGTTTTGGCGACCCTGAAATTTTCGGCAGCAGACTAAATCCTCTCAATATCTGTGTTATAATTTTATATAATATATAACTCCTATTATGAATTTACCGCTATTTAAATTTTAAATTAAAATTAATTGACAGTGCAGAAAAAATAGTATATATTAAACAGTAATTATTACTATATATTGGTTATTAAATTATTAAATTATTAAATTATTAAATTAAAATTAATTCAATCTAAGGGAGGTATTTTTATGTGCGAAAACGAAAATTATGAAGAATTTGAAATTGCCGCTTTAGGCAAACCGGTTCCTTCATTCGGGGAAATTAACACTTACGACCCAGTAACCCACGGTTTCGGAAAGTTCAGTTTAGAAGAAGCCAAAAAAAGCAAAAAATGGACTGTTCTTGTATTTTATCCAGCCGATTATACCTTTGTCTGCCCTACCGAACTCTCAGATTATGCGGAAAAGCAGGAAGAACTAGAAAAAATGGGCGCGCGTATAGTTTCAATAAGCACCGATACGCATTTTGTCCATATGGCATGGCAGAGGGACGAAAAGCTTTTGGAGAAGGTAAAATTTACCATGGGCGCAGACCCGACCGGCAAGGTTTCGCGCCTTTTCGACGTTTATGACGAGGAAAGCGGACTTGCTTTAAGGGGTACTTTTATAATTAATCCTGACGGCGTACTTGTCGCATCAGAGGTAAATTTCTATAATGTGGGCAGAAATGCGGACGAGCTCGTCAGAAAGATGGAAGCCAATATATATGTTTCGGCCCATACCGATGAAGTTTGCCCGGCAAAATGGCATAAAGGGGCAAAAACTATTAAACCTGGACCGAATGCCGTCGGCAAGGTTTATGAGGTATTGAAATAAAAATATTTAACCGCCCCGCCCTGCGGGCTTCCCCCTCCTTAAAAAGGAGGGGAGTTTTTATTACGTTTCCTGCATAGCTGACGGGCTTCTAACTCCCATCCTTTTTAAGGAGGGGAGTTTTTATTACGTTTCCTGCATAGCTGACGGGCTTCTAACTCCCCTCCTTTTTAAGGAGGGGAGTTTTTATTACGTTTCCTGCATAGCTGACGGGCTTCTAACTCCCCTCCTTTTTAAGGAGGGGAGGCAGGCGTCAGCCTGACGGGGTGGTTTATTTTGTTATATATTAGACGTAATGTCGTAAATGCGCTTATAAGCTTCTTCCACGCCGCCCAGGTCTCTTCTAAATCTGTCTTTGTCCACTTTTTCAAGCGTCAGTTTGTCCCATAGCCTCATAGTGTCCGGAGTAATTTCATCGGCTAAAAGAATCCGGCCGTTAAAGATTCCGAATTCCAATTTATAATCTACCAGCAAAAGCCCGTTTTTATCGAAGAAGTCTTTTAAAACGCCGTTTATTTTTAAAGCTATATTTTCGGCTTCTTCGACGTCTTTAATTTCTCCCATGTCAAAAGCCTTTACGTATGTTTCGTTAATCATAGGGTCGCCGAGCTCGTCGCTTTTAAAATACAGTTCGAGCACGGGAGAAATAAGTTTTACCCCTTCTTCCACGCCCATTTTTTTTGCAAGGCTCCCGGCGGTATAATTTCTGACCACAAATTCGACGGGGAGCATTTTTAAATTATAAACAAGCATTTCTCTTTCGGACAATTTTTCGATAAAATGGCTTTCTATGCCGTTATTTTTCAAAAGTTTGAATAAGGAAACAGATATAGAATTGTTATATTCTCCTTTATTTGCGATGGTTCCCTTTTTTTGTCCGTTAAATGCAGTGGCGTCGTCTTTGAAATAGGTTATTAGTTTTTTTTCGTCGCCTCCATATTCGTAAAGCATCTTGGCTTTACCTTCGTAAATTTTTTTAAATCCCTTTTCTTCCGAAATGTTTTTCATATGCGCCTCCTGTATTTATTAATTTTATATTTATTATAATTTAAAACTTGTATAATTTTAAACCTAATGCAATTTAAAATCAATTCAAATAATGTTAAAATAAAACAATACGCATAATAAGCGGAAGCAACTAAAATCTTATAATCGCCTTAATTAATAAATATAAAATTGAATTATATTAACAGGCGGTTAAATATATATAATATATATTCATGAAAAATAACAGAGTTCTTACATTTGCCGTTCTAATTTCCGTTATACTGCATTCCGCGTTGATTTTTTTTCTAATGGAATACCACCATAAAAAGCATAAAAAAATCCATAAATATACAAGGCCTATTTTAGTCGAGCCTTATAAATTTATGAAAAATTTGAATAAATTCAAAATAAAAAAACCCGAATATGCAAGCATAAAGCCGCACAGCGCCGCAAAAAACACGAGATTAAACTCTCCTTCCTCCAGCGGCGGCATTCCTTCCGCACCGGTTCCATACACGCCTCCGGCTCCTTTTCAGAGAAATTTTGCAAATAGTTACCGAAGCGGGGCTACTGCCCGCAGATATCATAGAATTATTAGCAATTCTCATATAGTATCCGATAACGCCGCCGTAGCGCATAAGCAAAACAACATATTAAGCAATCTTTTTCCCATGAGGGGATTTTTTAATAGGCCTGCCCGAAAACAAAGAGGCGCCGGAATAAGAAATCCTTTGCGCGGCGTAAAATCTGCAACCGTGAATCTTAATACTACGACTATAAAATACGCCTCATATCTTCTTCATGTTAAAAATAAAATAGAAAACGTGTGGGAATATCCTTACAAAGCTAGGAAACAAGGACTGTCCGGACTTCTTGTGATAGAATTTTCCATTAATAAAAACGGCTCAATTCACAGCGTCCATATTTTAAGGTCTTCGGGCAAAAGAATATTAGACAAGGCTGCGGTGAAAGCAATAAGCGATGCGGCGAGATACAATCCGTTTCCTAGCTACTGGACGATAAACAGGCTGAATATAATCGGTACTTTTATTTACAGGCTTTCCGGTTTTTACGTGTATTGACAAAATAAGTTAAAATCGTAAAATCCGTAAAAATACAGAAAAATATGTTGCATAAACATTTTAAAAGGTATTAACATAATAAAATATATTAAGTTAAAATACATTGCGATATTAAAGGCATGTTAAAATATGTAAATTCCGGTCTCGACTGGACACCCATTCCGTTTTTAACTGGACACCCATTCCGGAAATTACTGGACACCGCAATTCAGTAAAAATGTTCCGCTATTTTAGGAATGCTTTTACCGGCAAAAACT